>JALYVD010000386.1 GCA_030853405.1 Acidobacteriota bacterium
CATTGTCGTGGCCATCGATATTCCGTCCGGTAAGCAGACGCGTTCCGGCGGCCCGCAGATATCCCGAAGAGATGTCGTAAAACACCGCAAATTCCCGAGGCGCTCGACCGCTGTTTGGTTTGCCCACTATCGAGGCGAGGCTTCCATTTGTTCCAACTCGTAGTGGCATATTGCTGACCGTTGCTACGGCCTCAATGCCAGGTATCGTTTCAATCTGTTCAAGAAGCCGCTGGTTGAAAGCCTCGCCGTGTTGTGGTGTGTAGCCTTGCAGTCCAAGATTGAAGGAGACAGATACGGCTTGGTCCGGATTGAAGCCGAGATTGAGGCTTAGAGCGTGCTGGAGACTTCGAACGACCAGACCCGATGCGATCACTAGTACGACGGAAAGAGTAATCTGCGCGGCAACTAGTACGTCACGCAGATTCAGACGCCGAAACCGCTGCAGCGCCGCTTCGTTCTTCAACGCTGGAATCAAATCGATTTTAAGCGCTTGCAATGCCGGAGTCAATCCAAAAAGAAGGGTTGTAAAGAAGGCTGCGGCCAGGGTAAACAGCAACACCCTGGCGTCAGGGACGAGCGATGTATTGACCGGTATGTCGAAGGGCAGGTTTAAAGCACTGAGTGCTCTGCAAATGGAGACGCACAATGCAAATCCCGCAGCAGAACCCGACAGAGCAAGCAACAAGCTTTCGATCAGCAACTGCCGCAGCAACTGCGCTTTTCCGGCGCCGATGGATAGACGGACAGCAATTTCCTTGCGCCGGTCCGAAGCCCGCGCGAGCAACATGCCGGCCATGTTCACGCAGGCAAGAAGAAGCAGCAGTCCTGCGACGGACATCAGCACACCGCTGAATCCAACTACCGGGCCACGTAAAGCCTTCCCGATAAGACCGGGAGGCGAGAGGTGAATTTGCCGATGCTGATTAATTAGCGGAAAATCGTGCTCCAGTTGCGTTTCGATACGGTTCAGCGAGGCTTCCGCTTGCTCGGGCGAAATAGCAGGTTTCAAGCGGCCAAGCACCCAGATCTGAGTCATAGAGCGCTTGTTCAGCCATTCATTGCCCGATTCGATGCGGGCTTCCATGCTCATGGGCACCCACACATCCGGCTTTACAATCAACTCGGTGCCATTGAACTCTTTGGGTGCAACACCGAGCACGGTATAGGTGAGTCCGTTGAGCTTTACGCTCTTGTTAACGATAGTAGGATCGCTGTGGAAGTGCTGTTGCCAGAAGCCGTAACTGAATACGGCAACGGGATGAGCGTTAGGTTGATCGTCGTCCGCAGGGTGAAAGAAACGGCCGAGCCTAGGTTGTACTCCTAGCAGATCGAAGTAGTTTCCAGTAGCCTCATATCCCCAGACCCGACGGTTCTTGTCACCGTGGATGCTAAGGTTCAACGGAGTGAAACGATAGGCGGCGAGCCCCGAAAGAACGTCGTTCCGGTCGCGGAAGTCCCGGTAATTGGGGTACGACATGTTGACGCCGCTCTCGCCTTCGTTAAAGAAGACAAGGCGCTGCGGATCTTTAACCGGCAACGGACGGAATAAAACAGTGTTTACCAGCGTGAAGACCATCGTGTTCGCTCCGATTCCCAAAGCTAACGTCACGATCGCAACGGCCGTGAAGAGCGGCGAACGGCGAAGGAAGCGGACTGCGTAGCGAACATCCCGGCCCATGCTTTCGATAAAGGCCGTCGATCGGGAATCGCGACACTCTTCTTCATAAAGCATCATCGAACCAATGCTGCGTAGAGCGGCGTGCCTGGCGTCGCGTGGGTTCATGCCCGCTCGGACGTTGGTCTCGATTTCTTGATCCAGGTGGTAGCCGAGTTCGTCCCGAAGGTTCGTCTCCGTCTGTTGTCTAAGAAAAAGATTCTTCAGAAATAAAATAGCTTTTCGCGGCCAGCGCATATGATTCCTTCTTACGCGGTTTTCACCACCAGGCCGACCGCGTTAGACAATCTTTCCCAGCTTGCGAGTTCATGAACCAGTTGCTTTCGTCCCGCGGCGGTAAGCATGTAATATTTGGCACGCCGGTTGTTCTCGGAATCCCGCCACTCCGCTTTGATCCACCCCTGTTGCTCTAGGCGGTGCAGCGCGGGATATAACGAGCCCTGCTGAACCTGCAAAACCTCGTTCGAGATCTGCTGAATTCGCTTGGCGATCGCCCATCCATTCATCGCTTCGAGCGAGATAGTCTTCAGAATCAGCAGGTCAAGCGTACCCTGCAACAGGTCTGTCGGTTTTCCCACGCGTCCCCTGACTATCTACAATACTCGCCATGATTGTAGATAGTCAAGGGGAGATTCGCGGTACGCGAAGATAAAGAGGAATGTTAAGAGCTGGAATCGTGGGGCTCCCGAATGTCGGGAAGAGCACCTTGTTTAATGCAGTCACGCAGACGCGTAAGGCGATGGCTGCGAATTATCGTTTTTGCACGATTGAACCGAATACGGGCGTGGTTACCGTTCCGGATGAGCGCCTGGATGTGCTGGCAAAGCTGAGCAAATCGCAGAAGATTATCCCGGCGGTTTTTGAGTTTGTCGATATCGCAGGTCTGGTGAAGGGCGCGAGTCAGGGTGAGGGGCTTGGAAATCAGTTTCTAGGGCATATCCGCGAAGTCGATGCTTTAATTCAGGTGGTTCGCTGTTTCGAAAACTCGAATATCGAGCACGTGATGGATACGGTTGATCCCGTCCGCGATATCGAAATCATTAACACGGAGTTGGTTCTCGCCGACATGGATTCGGTAGAGAAGCGTAAGGCCAAGCAGCAGAAGGCGGCAAAGAGCGGCGATAAGAAGGCGGTTGCCGAGGTCGAATTGCTGGAAAAGTTGGAAGCCCATCTGAATACAGGCAAAACGGTGGTGACGCTTGATATGACGGATGAAGAGAAGACTCTGGTGAAGGGCTTTTTTCTGCTGACGGCCAAGCCGACTCTCTTCGCCTGCAATGTCGCGGAAGAAGACCTTGCGACGGCGGATAGCAACAAGTACGTTCAGCAGGTGCGCGCCTATGTGGGCGAACACCACGATACAAGTGCCGTTGTGGTCTCGGCTGAAATTGAATCGGAGCTTGTGATGCTTGCGCCGGAAGAACGGGACGAGTACCTGAAAGAGTTGGGCGTGGCCGATACCGGCGCGAGTCAGCTTATCCGCGAAGCCTATCATCTGCTGGGTCTTCGTACGTATCTGACAACTGGCGAAAAAGAGACGCGCGCGTGGACCATTCACGCGGGGGACAAGGCTCCACAAGCGGCTGCCGTCATACACTCCGATTTCGAAAAGGCGTTCATTTCGGCCGAGTGCGTTTCCTATGACGAACTGATTGCCGCTGGATCCTTCGCCCGCGCTCGTGAAGTTGGACGGCTACGCACGGAAGGCAAGGAATACGTCGTGCAAGATGGGGACGTGATCGAGTTTAAGACCTACGTCTAGCACCTGAAACTCGCGCCGCTTTGCGCAGTATCGCCACTTCTTGCGGCGTGAGTTCGCGCCACTGGCCCATCGTTAGACCGTCCAGTGTCAATGGCCCGAGCTTAATGCGAACGAGCTTTAGCACTTTACTGTCAATCGCCTCCAGCATCCGGCGGACCTGGCGGTTGCGCCCCTCTTTGATCGTGATCTCAAGGAAAGTATATTTCTCTGAGTCGCGCTGGCGCTTAACGACAGCCGGACGGGTTGGCCCGTCGCTTAACTCAACTCCACGCGCAAGCTGCTGAAGTTGATCGTCTGAAAGGAGGGTTGACGCTTTTACGAGATAGGTCTTGGCCAGTTCATGCTCGGGGTTCGTCATGCCTTCCGCAAGCAAATTGTCATTGGTCAGGAGGAGCAGGCCGGACGTGTCGAGATCCAGCCGTCCTACGGTACCCACAAATTGGCCCACGCCTGGAATCAGATCGTAAACCGTCGGGCGACCCTCCGGATCGCGATAGGTTGTGATGTAGCCTTTGGGCTTGTAGAGCAGAATGTAGCGGCGCTCGGCTGCGCCTACGGGCTTGCCGTCGAGAGTCACTTTGTCGCGATCGAGATCCACCCAGTGATCGGGTGTCTGAATGAGCTTGCCGTTGACGCGAACGCGGCCTTCGCCGATCCAACCGCAGGCGTCCGTCCGCGAACCGAGGCCGGCTTTCGAAAGCACGCGATCAAGCGTCTTCAGTTTGCGTTCCGGCTCTATTTTTTGTCTTGGTCGAGCAGATTCCATCGTGATACTTGCTCTCCTCGAAAGAATACGTCGGAGATGCGCTCGGTAGCCGTGATGTCCTGAACGGGGTCACCGTCAAGAAGGATCAGCGAGGCATCATGCCCGGGAGCAATCAGTCCAATGCGGTTTTCGGCTCTGAGATATTTGGCCGCGGTGTGGGTGGCGGACTGTAATGCGACGCTTGCCGGAATTCCGGCTTTCACCCACAGTTCGAGTTCGCGCTGCACTGTCGGCCCGTGTATGACCAGCATATTTCCGGCGTCGGAACCGATGATCAAAGGAACGCCCGACTTATAAGCGAGCATTAGATTCTGATTCAACCGATCGAGAAATGGTTTGAAATATTCGGGCTTCAAAGCCTTCTGCCGCTGAAGCATGGCTCTCGTATCGGCTATCAGATCGCTTGGGGCGACGCGCTGAACGAGCGAACGGTCAAGCGGCTCTGAGTTTCCGGTTCGCATGTCTGTTACAGCGATAAAAACGCTGAGCGTCGGATCGTAAGCTATGCCCTTCCGCTTCATTTCACTAAATAGCGCGGCGGGAATTGCATCCTTCGTTGAGCCGTGCTCGATTGTGTTCGTGCCGGCATCGATGGCATCCTTCACGTCGGCGGCGCTCCCCGTGTGAGTGGCCGTTGGCAGATTGTTCTTCTGAGCCTCGGAGATCACGGCGTCATAAATCTTTGTGTCCAGCCGGTTGAAAGTTCCCCAACTGGCATTGCCCGATTCGAGCACCGCCTTGATCCCGTCTACCCCGGCCTTCTTCAACTCGTCCACCTGACGCCGCGCTTCGTCTTGAGACTTAGACAAACGCACAAACTGGGCCTCGGCGGTCTTCTTGAAAGCGTCCGGAAAGCTTCCGAGCAGTTCGGTGGGATGGCCGTCAGGAGCCGTGAACAGCGGTCCATAGCTAAATAATTCCGCTCCAAGGTACTCGCCCGAGTTGATTTCCTGCCGCAGCTTGATCGAGTTGTCAAGCCAATCTCCAGTGCTGCGAACCGCTGTTATGCCGCAATAGAGATAAGCGGCGATCCGCCGCTCATCCGCGTTCGGCTGCATGTACTTCGACGAGTCTTTGTAAACCCCGCCCGGAGCGCCGATATGAACATGCATGTCGATGAGCCCGGGCATCAAGGTACGTCCCGCTTCGTCCCACACATCTGCATTGAAAGACTTGGTGTCCTTGGGCGGATTCTGAAAAACCTGTGCGATCTTGCCGCCCTTGATCAGCACCGCTCCATGCTCGATGACGTTGCCATCGCCAATGAAGATGCGTGCGTTCTGGAAGAGAATAGAACGATTCCGGCTTGCCTGGCGCATCAGAATCTTCTGTTTTCCGATGTTCTGTTTCGTCGAAGCTTGAATCACTCCAAGGATCAGAAACGGCGCGAGGACAACTAAAATCCAAAGCTTCGCTTTACCCGCGATGATCTCTTCCTTTTCCCAGCGGAAGAGCTTCACGCCCACGAAGAGCGCGACGGCCATGGTGACCAGCAGAGCCAAAATGGAAGACCAATTCGCAGCGATTCCTTCGCCGCCGATCATCATGGAGTTCATTCCCTGAAACAGGTATGTGGCCGGTAGGAAGTTCGCCACGGTCTGAACCCAGATTGGCATGATAGCGACTGGAAACGTGGCGCCGCTGAGGAAGAGCATCGGAAGATACAGAATCTGGATTACGATCTGGGCCTCCTGCGCGGAATTCACAACGGCCGCGACAATCATCCCCATGGCCCGGAACGTCACGACGCCGATGCAGATGAACAGCAGTAAGGACCAGAAGTTTGCCGGAACCGGCATGTGATAAACGATACGGGCAAGAAAGAAGAAGAGGAAGACGGTCGGAATAAAGCTTACGAGTCCGGCGACCAGCGAGGCCACGATCACCGGAAGCGGCGTAATGGGAGCCACCTTGAACCGGCGCAGCACATTCGTCTCGCGATCCTGTACGGTACGCATTCCAGCACCGAAGAATCCGGCGCCCAGCACGCCGAAGATCATCACCATGGAGACGACTTGCGCCATGGCCGCGGGACTCTGGCCTCCGTGGAACAACTGAGCGAACAGGAAGAAGAATGTAAGTGGGAATAAGAAGCTGAAGAACAGGACCGTCCGGTCTCGTCCCATCAACTGCAGATTGCTCTTGATCTGGGCAAGATAGGGTCTCATTATTCGCGCAGCTTCTTTCCCGTGAGTTCAATGAACACGTCTTCGAGCGTGGGCCGTTTGGTATGAATGTCCACCAGCGTCAACCCGGAGAGGTCGATCCATTTCACCAGTTCCACGACGGTAGCGGCGGCTGAATTCGTTTGCATTGAGATTGTGCGGCCCTTGTCGCTCAGGACGTATTTTTCAAGTCTTAGGCGCTCCGGCATATGTTCAATAGGAAGAGCGCTACTGGCGGTGACTTCCACTAAAGTTTGTCCGAGCACCCGCTGTTGTATCTCGCGTGGGCTGCCGAGTTCAATGATCTTTCCCGCGTCGATGATCGCGACGCGATCGCACAAGCGTTCCGCTTCTTCGATGTAATGCGTGGTGATCAAGATCGAACGCCGGTTTTCCTTTAACTCCTGGATCACGCCATGTATTTCGTGTCTGACCTGCGGATCAAGCCCGCTGGTCGGTTCATCCAGGAACAATAACGCCGGGTCGTTAAGCAGCGCTAGCGCGAGCGCCACTCTTTGTTTCTGGCCGCCCGAGAGAGAACTGTAAGGCGCGTCCTTCTTTTCCCACAATTGAAGCCGCTTCAGAATCTGATTGCGGTCTGAGTTGTGCGTATAAAAGGCCGCGAACAGGTCCAGCGCTTCGTGAACTCTCATCTTGTCCGGCAGATTTGTCGCCTGGAGGCAAATTCCGATGCGCTCTTTGACTTGCCGAGCCTGCCGTGCGGGATCGAGGCCAAGAACGGAGACTTTCCCGCTAGTTCGGGCCCGTAGTCCCTCTAGAATTTCGATCGTCGTCGTTTTTCCAGCGCCATTTGGTCCGAGCAGGCCAAATACCTCGCCCGTTTGGATTTCGAGATCTATGCCGCGAACGGCTTCGAAGTCGCCATACGTCTTATGCAGGTCTTGAACAGATATTGCGGGCGGCTCGGTATGCACAATTAATCGAGTAAAGCGCTTCCTGACGGGCGCCGTTCAGTTCCGGATTTTTTCGCCGCGGATCAAATCGGCGTACGTCTCACGCGCCCTGGCAACATGAATACGTGAACCATCGACCAAAAGTTCACAAGCGCGCGGCCTCGAATTGTAATTTGACGCGAGAACGAATCCATAAGCGCCCGCCGTGCGGATCGCGACGAGATCGCCCTCCTTAAGCATCGGCAATTCGCGGTCTCTGGCGAAGAAGTCACCCGTTTCGCACACGGGGCCGACAACATCCGCCTGCATTCGCTCGCCACTGACAGATTCTTTGACGGGCACGATCTCGTGGAAGGCCTGATAGAGCGCCGGACGGATCAAATCGTTCATCGCCGCATCGAGAATGACGAACGTCTTCTCTCCGTTTTTCTTGACCAGGAGAACCCGGCTAAGCAGCACGCCCGCTTCGGCGACGATGGAGCGACCGGGTTCGAGCATCAAGGTCAATTCCAAGGACTCCAGCTTGGGCCGGAGGTGCTGGATGAATTCGCGAATGCGAACTCCCCGCTCGCCCGGTCGGTAGGGTACGCCAAGGCCGCCGCCCAAATCAAGATTCTTAATCGGCAGACCGTTGACGCGGAGGCGTTGTACCAGCACGAGTACTTTATCGGCGGCCTCAAGGACCGGACCGATGGTCAACAGTTGCGAACCGATGTGGCAACTCACGCCTTCAACGGCGATGCCTGGCAGACTCGCCGCGCGCTGGTAGATGGCTTCCGCGCATGCGATATCGACGCCGAATTTGTGCTCGCGGAGACCGGTTGAAATATAGGGGTGCGTCACCGCATCGACATCCGGGTTCACACGGATTGCAATCGATGCCGTTTGTCCCATCGATTTCGCGATGCGCGAGATGAGTTCAATTTCAGTCTCCGATTCGCAGTTGAAACTGTGAATTTTGCTTTCGAGCGCATAACGGACTTCGGCGTCTGTTTTGCCGACGCCCGAGAAGACGACCGAAGAAGCATCGCCACCTACGGCGAGGACCCGGTAAAGCTCGCCGCCCGAAACAATGTCAAACCCCGCACCTTCGGCGGCTAAAGCCGATAAGACTGCGAGATTCGAGTTGGCTTTGACGGCAAAGCAAATGCGATGCGGCACACCCTGAAGCGCATCTTCGTATTCGTGAAAACGCGCGAGAATCGCAGCCTTAGAGTAAACATAAGCGGGCGTTCCATACTCGCCGGCAACTCGCGACAGATGGGCCCCTTCACAGAACAGGCTCCCGCCGCTGTAGAAAAATTCGCTCCCAATGGACATTTCTTCCAGACTAAAGCACTCGCATGGCGATGACGCTTTGGTCGTCCGTTAGAGGAGTGTTCCTTCGGAAAAGATCGATGTCGTCGAAGATCATCTTCGCGATCTGCTGCGGAGCGTCTTCGCAGTGCTTCTTCACAATCGCATTCAGGCGCTCTCGTCCATAATCCTGGTCGTCCGATAACTGGTCTTCGACACCATCGGAATAGAGCAGGAAGAGATCGCCGGGTTCGACGGTGACCTTAACCTCGTCGTATTGCTGGTCCTCCAGCAACCCGATCGGCACCCCGGTGGTGTCTACATCTATGATCTGACCGCGACGGCAGATTAGAGGAGGCAGTGTTCCAGCCGCCGCCGCTGTGAGACTGCGCTGCTTCGGATTCCACAGAATCAACGACAGCGTGGCATACTGCGCATCCACCTTGCGTTCAAGCAGCGCTTCGTTCAATAACTTCATCAGTTGCGAAGGGCTGCGGCGTCTTGGCGCGAGAATACGAAGCAGACCGGAAATCAAGGCGCCATATAAAGCCGCGGCCGCGCCCTTGCCGCTGACATCTCCAAAGGCGATTAGCGTGTAGTCTTCGCTGTGCTCAAAAAAATCGTAGAGATCGCCGCTGATCTCGCGAGCGGGCCTGCTGCGTACGCTGATATCAAGACCAGTGACATCGGAAACCGTACGCGGTAGCAGGACGGATTGAAGTTTATACGCCGCTTTCAGGTCCTGCTCCATCCGCTGTTCGCGTTGTGCCAGCTCTTCGTAAAGCCGGGCATTCTCGACGGAAGTAGCGATCTGTGGCGCCAACAGGCTTAATGCGCGCGCGTGGTCTTCGGTGAAGAAGCTATATTTCGCGCTTTCGAGATTCATAACGCCAATCACGCTATCACGCAGAACCAGGGGAACGGCGATTTCAGAGCGGACCTCGTTGTGCGAAGCAATGTAGCGGGGATCTTTTGTGACGTCGCCGACCCGGATTATTTGCCGGGATTCGGCTGCAGCGCCGGTCACGCCCTTGCCGAAAGGTATGTTGTCGATCGTGCCAGTCTCGTCGTAGCGCTGGCTGAAGCGGCATTGGAAGAGCTTCCGGTCTTCATTCGCCAGGAAAATACTGAATGCGTCGAAGTTGATCAGCGCACGAATCGTGACGGCAACCTTTGTCAGAAGTTCATCGATGTCGAGGATGGAGCTAAACTCCCGCGAGAGATGCGCCAGGACCCGCAGCATGCGGTTCTGACGCTCCGCCCGTCGGTAGAGCCGGGCATTGTCGATGGCGACTGCGACACGGCTTGCAATCAGTGCTAAGAGGGCACGATCCTGTTCTGAGAAAGCGCTCGGGCGAGTGGATTCAAGGTCGATAACCCCCACCAGTTTGCCGCGAATCAGCATTGGAACAGCCAGTTCGGCGCGCACCGCATCCAAGGCGTTCAAATAACGCGGGTCGGTACGGACATCCGGAACTAGGACGGGCTGCCGCATTGCGCCCGCAGCCCCGGTAATGCCCTCGTCCAGTCCGATATGAAGTTTCTTGGCCACCTCTTCGCGGTGTCCGATCGAATACCGCATCCGAAGTGTCCGCGTCTTCTCGTTATAAAGCAGTATGGCGAACAGCTGGTGCGGAATGACATCTTTCACGATGTCCGCGACGTTCGTCAACAGCTTGTCAAGATCGAGCGTTTCGGACGTAGCGCTACTTACCTCGAGTAAAAAATCGAGTAGTTCGGCGCGTTCGCGGAAACGGACGTGTGTCTTGCGGGGAGAGGCCATCAGTAAGCGGTTCCCGTCCGTGCTTCCGCCTCTAGTTCGCCGATGATGGCGACCCCTGAGCTAGTCCCGATGCGCGTTGCCCCGGCAGTTACCATCTGACGCAAAGCGGCGAGCGTGCGAACGCCTCCAGAAGCCTTGACCCCAACGGTAGGACCGACCGTTTTCCGCATTAGTCCGATATCGGCCACGGTTGCCCCCGCACTCGAAAATCCGGTCGAGGTCTTCACGAAGTCCGCTCCAGCGTCTACCGCCAGCCGGCAGGCAGTTATCTTCTGCTCGTGCGACAGCAGGCATGTTTCGAGGATCACCTTCAAGAGCGCGCCGCGGGCATGGGCGAGCGTAGCCAAATTGTGAATCTCTTCGCCTACGATCTCGAATTTTCCAGAACGGAGAGCCCCGATATTCTGGACCATATCCAGTTCCAGGGCGCCCTGATCGAGCGCGGGCCCGGCTTCCGCAAGCTTGATTTGAGTGACATTGGCGCCCAACGGAAACCCGATTACCGTACACACCTTTACAGTGGAACCACGAAGGGCGTCAGATGCGGAAACAACCCAACAAGGATTCACGCACACCGACGCAAAGCCCCACTGCCGGGCCTCGGCGCAAAGGCGTGCGATATCACTTTCGGTGGCCTCAGGCTTTAGCAACGTGTGGTCGATCAGCGAGGCAACGGTAGAAGAATTTTCCAGAATTGGAGTCATGCCCATGTCTTGAGCAGATTGGCAGGAGTAACAGAGTGCAGCGTCGCGCCTCTATGTTGCTAAAGGATACCACGCCCAGGTGGGTACCTAGAAACCACAAGGCCCGACCTGTTTGTGAAATATTAATACGTGATGCGAAGTTTCAGCGCTATGCTCCGCTTTCCGATGCTTCTGATCTCGACAACCGCTTTCCTGACGGCGCAAGGGCACAAACCCACGCAACCGCAACGGCCGGAACAGGTT
>JALYVD010000410.1 GCA_030853405.1 Acidobacteriota bacterium
GGTTACCGAATTGAGCAACACACAACAAGCCAGCCAGACAACACGGAACGGTACTCGATCAAGTGGGACGGTGAATGGCACATCACGTATGAAGTCTTCCGCGATCTAGGGTTGGCGTTCGCAGCCGTGTTGATCGTCATTTACGCGCTCGTGGTGGGGTGGTTTCAATCGTTTACAACCCCACTTGTGATCATGGTTGCGATTCCGTTCTCCCTCGTCGGGATCATCCCTGGACACGGCCTGCTGCATGCATTCTTTACGGCTACATCGATGATCGGCTTCATAGCTGGCGCCGGCATTGTAGTCCGGAACTCCATCATCTTAGTTGACTTTATTGAACTGCGGCTGAAGGAAGGAATGCCTCTGGATGAGGCCGTCATTGATGCCGGCGCGGTTCGTTTCCGGCCCATGCTTCTGACCGCGGCAGCCGTTGTGGTCGGCTCATCTGTGATCCTTAGCGATCCGATCTTTCAGGGGCTTGCCCTTTCTTTGATGGCCGGAGAAATCGCCTCGCTTGCGCTTTCCCGCATGACGGTGCCGGTTGTGTATTTCATTGTCCACCGGAAGGCAATGGCGAAGGCCTGACGTTGTTACCTTTGGCGAAGAACTGCTTCCTTATGGATAGGGAGTTTCGAATATGGACCTTGAGCGTTACTTGCGATTGATCGCGGGAACGTTTGTTCTCGCCACGACGGCCTTAGGCTACTGGGTGAATCCCGCATGGTTTCTCTTTACCGGATTTATCGGCTTGAACCTGTTGCAATCGGCTTTTACGAACTGGTGTCCTATGATCACGTTTCTGAGGAAGCTGGGTATTCCGGAGAGAACTGATTCGTGCGCCCGATAGCCCACCGCACGGTAGATAACTTATGACGCCAGTAACTTTTTCGCGGCACCAAATTGATGTGCGTGTATCTAATGCGTATTCCGATGATGTGAATGAAGCATTCCGACGATGTGAATAAAGTCGGAGCGAAGCGACGCTGGCACTAAAATGATGACTGAAATTATTCACATGAGTCAATAGCCTTTTCGTTTTTTAGCCGGGATGGGGCGTGGGGCAAGGACGGCTTTGTGAGTGCCTTGCCCCACTTCAGCACGGTAGAAACCCTTTTCACGATTCCTCCTCAGGTTTCCGGCCTCGCTTTTTGCGCATCGATTCGCCATTGAGTTCGATGCGATAAGCGTTATGAACGAGCCGGTCGAGAATACTATCGGCCAGTGAGGGATCGCCGATTTGTTCATGCCAGTGGGCAAGCGGGAGTTGCGAAGTCAGGATCATGGAACGGCGCTGGTAGCGGTCGTCGCAAAGCTCCAGGAAGTCACGTCGTTCGTTATCTTTCAACGGAGCCATGGCGAAGTCGTCCAGAACCAGGATGTCGATACGGGAGAGCTTTGTGAGCTGGCGTCCGAAGCTTCCATCGACATGCGCGACCGCGAGATCGCGGAACAGTTCCGCAGCGCGCTTGTGCAAGATGGTAAAGCCATCGCGGCAAGCCTTTTGCGCCAGCGCGCAGCCTAACCAGGTCTTTCCGATACCGGTGGGGCCAATGAGCAGCAGGTTTTGATGCTGCCGCACCCATTCACTGCTGGCCAGCGTGCGGATCAGTCTGCGATCCAGACCGCGAGGATGCTGGAAGTCGATATCTTCGACGACGCTGCGTTCCTTGAGCTTCGCGGCCCGCAAACGCCGGGCCAAAGCGCGGTTTTCTTTCCAGAGCCATTGCTGATCGACCAGCATCGCGAAACGCTCTTCGAAGCTGAGTTGGCTTGTGTCGGTGGTTTGCAGCTGTGCACGGAAAGCTTCAGCCATGCCATGCAGCTTCATCGTCTGGAGTTTCTCCAGCGTGGGTTGATTCAACATATAAGTTCCTTTCAGGAGGTAAATGGTTATTGCAGAAACGGATTCGGTGGATCGTAATAATCCGCGCCGCGCACATTTTCGTGACGAGGACCCGGCTTGTCGCTGTCCGGCTCTAGCGAGAGTTGGCGGTCCAGCGAGTTCTTCAGAATCGAGCGCAGGCTTTGATAAGAGAAAGCACGCAGCTGAAGAGCCCGCTGACTGGCCGCTTCCAGCCGCTCGTTGGAGTAGGTCTTGGCCAGGCGTAGGATGCCGAGGCAAGAACGGTAGCCCATTTCCGGATGCGGCTTTGTTTCGAGAATCGTGTGTATGATCTGTGCGGTGGCCGAACCCACGGTCTCGGCCCAATGAATCAGGCGGGAAGGCGTCCATTCCAGATGCGCCTGGTGACTCTTCGGACGATGCCCGGGATTGGTCGTATGCCGGTAAGCGGCGCTGCTGCGCGGATGAGATGCCACACGCATACTGCGATGAAAGATCTCTACCGTGGTAGCTGTGAAGCGTACTTCTAAAGCCTGTCCGACTAGCTGATACGGAACGCTGTAATAGTGGCGGTCGATCTCGACGTGATAATCGATGTTGGCGCGCACGCTCTTCCACTCCGCCAGTTGATAGCGTTCTACTGGAAGCGGCTGCAGCGCCGGACGGTCCAGTTCAGCAAACAGCGAGGCGCGCGTGCCTTCCCGTTTACGAAAGCGGCGCTGATTCAGCCGCTCCAGCAACTCCGCGACGGATTCATTGATCTCCGCTACCGAATAGAAGCGCTGATGCCGAAGCGCGGCTACAATCCAGCGCTCTACGATCTGAACACCCACTTCCACCTTGGCCTTGTCGCGCGGCCTGTAGGGCCGTGCGGGCATAACGGCCACGCCATAGTGCTGCGCCATCTCGTGATACGTGCGGTTCAAGTCGGGCTCATAGCGGCAGGCACGGTCCACACCGGTGCGCGGATTATCAGGGATGACCAGCTTGGGCGCACCCTCCAGGAACTCGAAGGCGCGTACGTGGCAATCGATCCAACTGCGTAGATCCTGGTTTCGCGTGGCATGCACGAACGTATAGCTCGATGCGCCCATCACCGCCACGAATAGCGAGGCGGCATCCACTTCGCCAACTTCGCGATGATATATCGGAATCTTCGCTCCAGCCCAATCTACGAACAGCTTTTCACCGGCTCGATGTTCTTGCCGCAGGACTACATCCTGGGTCTGCTTCCACGCTCCGTACAACTCGCAGAAGCGGCTGTAACCGTAGCCGCCCGGTTCGTTGGCGCGGTACTCCTCCCAAAGCAACTGGAGTGTCAGATGTTTGTGCTTCTGAAGCTGGCCATGCAGCGCCGCGAAATCAGCCACGGGGCGGTTCTCGCAACCGGCTGGCCGACCGCGCCGGGTCGCGAACAGCAGCCTTTCCAGCCGCGCCTCGTCACAATCGACCGGAAGCGGCCAGCTTAACTGAGTGGCAGCAAACCGCTCCAGATAGCGATGCACCGTTGCTTGACCGATGTTGCAACTCCGAGCAATCTGATCTTGTCGCAGTCCCAGATCGTATCGGAGGCGTAATATCTCTCGTATCTTCCGCATGGACACCTCTTTTTGGGCCACGAAATCCCCTCCACGCCCAGTGGAGGAACTTTCGTACCCGGTTGTCCAGCGTCACTCACCCCAGAGATGAAACTCTCTTTAGAAAATCATTCCGGCATGTGAATAAACTTTCCGATCCGGCTTCCTTCTTTATTCACATCCCGCCGGAATCCTTATTCACATCCCCGGAATCTTTATTCAGAATTTATCGGAACGCTCAATCCACATCGCCCGGAATCCGCACGAATGAATGCCTGGGCCGAGTCGAGCCCGTATCCGGCAAGCGCGAGTACAAGGTAGACATCACTCGCGTGAGGCTTTCCATGAATGAAGTATGGGTGGGCGTTGAGGTTTCCAAGGACAGTCTTGATGTAGCCGTTCGACCGGGAGATGAGTCGTGGTCGGAGCAGAATAGCCAGGCTGGCATCAAGGCGTTGATCCGGAGCCTGAAGAAGCTTTCCCCGCAGCGGATCGTGTTGGAAGCAACCGGCGGCTATGAGTACTAACTGGCTCTTCGGTTGAGCAAAGCTGGATTGCCGGTGGCTGTCGTCAATCCGCGTCAGGTCAGAGACTTTGCACGGGCCGTTGGCAAGTTGGCTAAAGACCGATCCGATCGATGCGAAGA
>JALYVD010000416.1 GCA_030853405.1 Acidobacteriota bacterium
ATCATAGAAGCCGTTCGCCACGACAAGGATGAGGCATTGCTTCGGTTCGCTCGTGAACTTGACGGCCTCGGTGATTTTCCGTTGCGGATTACTCGCGACGAAATAGAATCTGCCGCCGCTCACATGTCTCCCGACGTGCGCAAAGCGGCAGAGACGGCCATCACCAACATTCGGCAGTTCGCGGAAGTGCAATTGCCCAAGGACCGGTTTGAGGAGTTCGAACCCGGCCGCAAGCTCGGCTGGATCGTGCGGCCCCTTGAGGCAGTGGGCTGCTACATACCCTCAGGCCGCTACCCTCTGCCATCTACTTTGCTAATGACAGCGGTCCTTGCCCAGACGGCGGGCGTTCCACGAATTTGTGTGACCTCGCCTAAGCCGTCGATTGAAATTCTCGGCTGCGCGCATCTGCTGGGGATCGAAGAAGTCTATCGCGTGGGTGGCGCACAAGCTATCGCCGCCATGGCTTTTGGCACTCCTACAATTGCGCGAGTGGATCGTATCGTGGGACCTGGGAACGCTTACGTCGCGACCGCCAAGAAGTTGTTGGCCGGCGAAGTGGGAATCGATTTCGTTGCAGGACCGACGGAAATCCTCATCCTGGCGGAAGACGGAAATCCGAAACTCATCGCCGCCGACATGCTGGCCCAGGCGGAGCACGACACTACTGCGACCGCGGCCCTGTTCACTACCTCGGCTTCGCTCGCACAGGCCGTTTCTGAAGAACTGGAACGTCAGCTTGAAACCCTACCGACGGCCGATGTCGCACGGCAGGCGATCGACAAAAACGGCTTTATCTTCGTGTTGCCGAACATGGAACATGCGGTCCAATACGCCAACATGTTCGCACCGGAGCACCTGAGCCTTCACGATCCATCTCTGCTGCCGCAGATCAGGAATGCCGGTACCGTCTTCTTAGGCTCGTTTACGCCTGAATCCGCAGGCGACTACGCCTCTGGTCCCAGTCACGTGCTGCCTACAAACGGAGTGGCGCGTCTGCGCGGCGGCCTATCGGCGGCGGACTTCGTAAAAGTCATCGCCGTCCAACAGTTATCCCCGTCTGCTCTGCAAGAACTCGCGCCCACCATCACAACACTCGCGCGAGCGGAAGGTTTAGAGGCGCACGCCCGCGCCGTGGAGGTTCGTTCTGCCAAGTAACACCATCAACGAAGAAGCAACAACGCCGAGCACGCCCGGGCTGAAATCGCCTCAGCCCCGAAAAGCCGTGCTCGAAATGGCCCCGTATCACCCGCCAAGCGGTGGCCGCCGCAACAAGCTTCGTCTCGACTTCAACGAGAACACTGTCGGCGCCCCTCCCCACGTCCTCGATTTCATCAAGCGCTACCTGACCGCCTCCGATCTCAGCATTTATCCGGAGTACCAGGCCGCTCTCGAAGATCTTGCGCGGCATTTTGGCGTCGAGGTCAACCAACTAACGCTCACCAACGGCACCGACGAGGCCATTCAGCTTTTCATCAATACTTACGTGGATGACGGCGAACAAGTCCTTATCCTGCGGCCCTCGTACGCCATGTACCGCTTCTATTCGCAACTAGCGGGCGCGAATGTGGAAGAGATCGAGTATCACGCGGACACGCTGGCTTTTCCCGTTGACGAACTGCTTGAACGCATCACGCCGTCCACGCGCGCCGTGCTCATCAGCAATCCCAATAATCCAACTGGCACCGGAACCAGCCTCGACGTAATAGAGCGCATTTTAAGAAAGGCAGTCAACGCCGTTGTCTTAATCGACGAAGCGTATTACGAATTCAGTGGCATCACCGCTCTGCCGCGGATCGCGCAATATCCCAACCTCTTCGTCAGCCGAACCTTTTCAAAAATATACGGCATGGCGGCGCTGCGTTGCGGGTGCCTCTTCTCCCAATCGGCAAACATGGCGCACGTCCGCAAAGCGCAATCGCCTTACAGCGTCAACATGCTTGCTGCCATGGCCGCGCGTATCGCCGTTCAGGATCAGACGTTCGTCGAAGAATACGCGCTCGAAGTTCTAACCGGACGTGAGCTCTTATACGTCGGCTTGGAGCGCCTCAACATTCCGTACATCAAGAGCCAGGCGAACTTCGTACTGTTTCAAGCGGGTGACCGTGCAATCGACATTCGCGACGAGCTGCGCAATCGCGGCATTCTCATCCGCGACCGCAGCTACGAACTCCCCGGCTGCGTTCGCGTAACAGTCGGTACCCGCGATCAGGTGGAACGATTCCTGGATGAATTGGAGCAGATTTGGTGATCGAAGGAAAACCTTCTCCCGACGTACTCGTATTCGACATGGACGGCGTGCTAGTGGAAGTTTCGCAGTCCTACCGCGAGGCCATTCGCGAAACCGTGAAGCACTTCAGCGGCGAACTTGTCTCGCACGATTTGATTCAGGATTTCAAGGATGCTGGCGGCTGGAACAACGATTGGCTGCTTTCGCACCGCTTGATCACGGATCGCGGCAAGACTGTCGAATATGCCGACGTCGTCGATTACTTCAACCTCATTTTCCTAGGCGAAAACGGCGACGGCCTCATTCGCTACGAGCAGTGGATGCCGAACGATGGTCTGCTCAATCGCCTCTCCGAGTACGCAGATTTGGCGATCTTCACAGGCCGCGCCAAGTATGAAGCCGATGTGACGCTGAACCGTTACGCCGCCGATATCGAATTTCATCCCCTCATCACCGACGAGAGCGTTGCCAATCCAAAGCCCGCCCCCGACGGTCTGCACCTGATCATGCAGGAACACCCAGACAAAACAATCTGGTATCTAGGCGACGCGGTGGACGATGCCCGCAGTGCGCAAGCCGCCGGAGTGCCGTTCATTGGTGTCTCGACACCTCACAACCCGAGGCATGCTGAAATTGCCGCCATGCTGAAGCAACTCGGCGCATTCACCGTCATCGACGATATCAATCAACTCGAGTCTCTGGTGAAAGCATGAGGGAAGCAAGCATCGAGCGGAACACCAAAGAGACTCAGATCTCGGGAAAACTGCGGATCGAAGGAACCGGCCAATATCAGATCTCGACCGGCGTTAGATTCCTCGATCACATGCTGGAGTTGTTCAGCAAGCATGGCGCGTTCGATCTCGAAATCAAGGCTGCCGGCGATCTCGACGTCGATCAGCACCACACGGTCGAAGACGTCGGTATCGTCTTGGGCGACCTGTTCTCGAAAGCGCTGAGCGACCGTCGCGGCATCAATCGTGCCGGCTACTTTGTGCAGCCGATGGATGAAACACTGGCCGTCGTAGCGGTCGATCTCGGAGGGCGTCCCGCGCTTGTCTACGACAGCTTAGTGAACGTCGTTCACGTCGGCGATCTGCAAACCGAACTGCTCGAAGATTTCTTCTCCGGCTTTGCCAATCATGCAGGCGCAAACCTGCACGCCAAAGTAATGTACGGTCGCTCCAATCACCACAAAATCGAAGCGATTTTCAAGTGCTTCGCGCGCGCCATGCGCTACGCCTGCTCAACAGACGAGCGTCTAAAAGATCAGTTGCCATCGACCAAGGGCCTGTTGTGACCACCATAGTCGATTACGGGGCAGGGAACATCCGCTCCGTTCAGAACACGTTAGACGAACTCGGCGTTCCCTATGAAACAACGAACAGCCCCGAAGCGGTACTCGCCGCGAAGAAGATCATTCTGCCCGGGGTCGGCCACTTCGGTCAAATGATGCGCGCGATGGATGAACTCGGATTACGTCAGCCCATCATTCAGAAGATCCACGAAGGCGTGCCATTTCTAGGCATCTGCATCGGCCTCCAATGCCTCTTCGAATCGAGTGAGGAATCGCCAGGCAGCAAAGGCCTTGCGATCTTCCCCGGTGTCATCAAACGTTTTGTAGGCGATGCCCGCATCCCTCACATGGGCTGGAACTCTCTCACGCGCCTCAAATCAGCCCGCTTACTGGACGGACTGACGGAGGAGCCTTTTACCTACTTTGCTCACAGCTTCTACGCTCCCGTGGTCGATGCAACCGCCGCGGCTTGCACGTATATCAATCCGTACTCAGCCGTCCTCGAACAGCGCAACGTACACGCTGTCCAATTCCATCCCGAGAAGTCCGGTCCCATCGGCCTGCATGTCATGAAAAATTTCATCGAGATCTGATGCTGGCAAAAAGAATTATTCCCTGCCTTGACGTGACGGGCGGCCGCGTCGTGAAGGGCGTCAACTTCGTAGGACTTCGCGATGCGGGCGATCCCGTTGAACTGGCCGAGCGTTACAACATGCAAGGCGCGGACGAACTCGTCTTCCTCGACATCACCGCTTCGAGCGACGCCCGCGAAATCATGGCCGATGTCGTCGCCCGAACTGCCCGCAAGGTTTTCATCCCGCTCACCGTAGGCGGCGGAATCCGCTCCGTGGCCGACGCGCGCAAGATCATCCTCGCCGGAGCCGACAAGGTCAGCGTCAACACCGCCGCTGTCCACCGGCCCGACTTGATCAGCGAACTCAGCCAGGAGTTCGGTGCACAAGCCGTCGTTCTCGCCATCGACGCGCGGCGCTCCGGCGCATCGAAATGGAACGTCTACACCAAAGGTGGCCGCCACGACGAAGGAATCGACGCAGTGGAGTGGGCGCAGCGTGGCCAATCCCTTGGCGCGGGCGAAATCCTGCTCACCTCCATGGACACTGACGGCGTCCAGACCGGGTTTGATTGCGCGCTGACCCGCGCCGTTGCCGATGCCACCACCATCCCCGTCATCGCCTCGGGGGGCGCAGGAGTTCCCGAAGACTTTGTGAACGTCCTCACAAAAGGCCACGCCGATGCCGCTCTCGCCGCTTCGGTCTTTCATTACGGCAAGTACACCGTAGCCGACTTAAAACTCGCACTCCAGAACGCAGGCGTTCCCGTGAGACCGCTCGCATGATCATCCCCTGCATCGATCTGATGGACGGTAAGGTCGTCCAACTCCGCCAAGGCCGCGAAAAAGTTCTGGAAGGCAAATCGCCCGGCGAGACCCTCGAACTGTTCGCGGGCTTCCCTCATATTCAAGTCATCGACCTTGATGCAGCAATGGGTAAAGGCGCAAACAGTGCCATCATTGCGCACCTCGCCAGCCGTGCGACAGTTCGGGCTGGCGGCGGCGTGCGAACCGTAGAACGGGCGCAAGAGTTAGCCGCGCAAGGCGCATCGCGCGTCATCGTCGGCACCGCTGCGTTCTCGCCTCAAGGCGTCAACCACGAGTTTCTGCGCGCTTTAACCGCTGCGATCGGCTCCAGCCGGATCATTCTTGCCCTCGACAGCAAAGAGGGCCGCATCGTCGTGAAGGGCTGGCAAGAATCCACCCGCTGGACCGCCGTGGAAATGATCTCCGAACTCGAACCATATTGCTCGGGCTTCCTCTGCACCTACGTGGACAAAGAAGGAATGATGCAGGGAACCGACATCGCCTGGTTCGAGAGTCT
>JALYVD010000424.1 GCA_030853405.1 Acidobacteriota bacterium
GTTGCAGGGGTTGTGGGATATCGCGGCGGGTCGCGGTCGCAAGCCGACCTACGGTCCGGAGCGTATCAAGGCTGTCATCGACGCCACCTTGCAATCGAAACCGAAGGGGAACACCCACTGGAGTTGCCGCCTCATGGCAAGCCGTCAGGGCCTGAGCAAATCGACGGTGAGCAATCTTTGGCGGAGCCACAACATTAAGCCCCACCTCACGAAGTCATTCAAACTCTCGCGTGACCCGAAGTTTCTGGAAAAACTCAGGGATGTCATCGGGTTGTACTCGAATCCGCCCGACAAGGCAATCGTCTTATGTGTCGACGAGAAGAGCCAAATTCAGGCCTTGAACCGCACTCAGCCCGGCTTGCCCCCGAAGAAGGGACGCTGCGGAACGATGACCCATGACTATAAACGAAATGGGACGACAACTCTGTTTGCCGCGCTGGATCTACTTCAGGGGAAAGTCATCGGCGACTTTCACAAGCGACACCGGCACCAGGAGTTCTTGCGGTTTCTCCGGCGTATCGACCGAGAGTTTCCCGGCAAAACAACTCTGCACTTAGTCATGGACAACTACGGCACTCACGGACACGCCGATATTAAAGCTTGGCTCCACAAGCGCCCCCGGTTTGTTATCCACTATGTGCCGACCAGTTGCAGTTGGCTGAACCTGATTGAGCGCTGGTTTGCCGAACTGACCAACAAGCGCATCCGGCGCGATTCCTTTCTCAGTGTCACCGATCTTGTCACCGCGATTGAAGATTTCCTGGCTGCCTGGAACGAGAATCCCAAGCCCTTCGTTTGGACTGCCACAGTTGATTCCATCGTCGCCAAACTCGCCCAGTGCCGCCAAACTCTTGAACAGATTCAGCCCGGCTGCACCCTCCCCAAGGCACGCAAACGAATGTCCAGTTAATTCGTGGACACTACACTAGCTTCCCGGTTTGACAAGGCAGCGCGCTCACAACTGCTGCACAACGATCCACAGCGCTCTACGATTGCCGAAATCGAAAACGGCTCGGACGTAAAGCCCGTGCAAGAGTTCGCTGGGTAGCCAAGCCGGACACCCATGCGCGGCGAGCAAACATGGAGATGATCAAATCTGGCTAGGAAATCCGGGTTCGGAAATGGGTTATTGACGTTGGTCATAAGGATCTTCATTGCTGCCAACATCCAGCTTGTAATTGACCATATCGGTCCGTGCGCCGTTCGCGCTGACCGACTGACCGCCGGGATATGGTTGTGCTCTGAATCGTGTCGGAGCAGGCTGAGAAGTTGCTGACATGCGTGTCCGCTGTCCCCGGCGTAAGCAGCACGAGTGCTTCTGACCTTGCCCGACAGAACTGAGCCGCTCTAAACTGGGTTTTCCGGAGCAACGAGAGTTGCGGAAGGAAGACGAAAGAGTGAAGAACAGTCGGTTCAGTGAAGAGCAGATTATCGGGATACTGAAGCAGAGTGAAGGAGGAGTAAAGACCAGCGAGTTGTGCCGGCAACACGGTATCAGTGCGGCGACGTTTTACGGATGGCGCAGCAACTACGGTGGATTGGAAGTGAGCGAAGCTAAGCGCCTAAAACAGCTGGAGGAAGAGAACGGCAAGCTGAAGCGGATTGTGGCCGATCAAGCTCTCGACATCACGATGTTGAAGGATCTGGTCGGAAAAAAATGGTAAGCCCGGAGGACAACAGAGCGGTGATCGCGCATGTGCGGCAGATGCATGGCGTCAGCGAACGCCGCGCCTGCGGGCTGGGCGACCAGCCGCGATCCACTCAACGGTATCGAGCCAAGACGAAGGCGGATGATGGGGTGCGACGGCGCATTGCAGATCTCTCGGATGTGTCAACTGCGGTTGAAAATTCCTCATTCTGCCGGTTGAAAATTCCCCAGCCCTGGTGAGGTGGTGGTTTACAGTTTTGGCCCGCGGATGGAACATAGAATCCGGCCGGTGAAGCGGAGGCGGGCACTCCTAAGGAACAGTCTGTACGGGCACCAATCGAAAGCCGAGTTCTCTGGCTTGGGCGTGAAGTTTCGATCTCTTTCGCTCATTGGTGCGGCGCTCTTGCTCTTGGAAAATGGTTGCGTCGTACTCCTGCTGAGTCGTAATAAGGTGGTAAAGGATTCGGGCAAGCTTATGAGCGGCTACGGTCATTGCCTTCGGAGTACCCATACGGGCCTTCATGCGGCGAAAGTAGTCACCGAGAAAGCTCTGACTGTGGTGTAGGCCTTGAGCACCCATTCTCAAGGCGAGAGCCGCACGATTCTTGCTGGGGCGAGTCGTCGAAGACAGCACTTGGCCGCCGCTGATTTCGGGTTCGGACAGAGCCGCAGCCACGAACAGAAGGCCGCTGCAGTAGGAAAGCGCGACAAGTCCGGGCCGACTTCGGTCAACAGCATCTGCGCGCTAACGTGTTAATTCCAGGTACCTGCGTCCAGATCCACGCCAAAGGTGCGATAGAGGTCATTGCGCAACTGGGGCGGCTCGTTCCTCCAAGGTGTTTTGCGCGGATTCTTTTCCTTTGGGGGTTTCTCCCCGTCTGCCACCTTGGACGGGAGCCGTTGCATCATCTGTTTAACCTGGTGGTCTACCGCTTCGATCATGTGCTGGTAATGCCGGTACGACTGTAGCGATTGGCCAAGCGTGAACAAATGCTCCTCACGATAGTCCCCCACGAGCGATTTCATGATAGTTTCCTCACTGGCCTTGATGCGCCAGTCTCGTAACTCCGCCAACTTACGAGGATCCCGCCGACCGGCGAGGATCGCATCGACGATCGCCAGCCCAGTGGTCCCGGCCAGATCGCTGTTCACGTGATGGAGTTGCACGTTCATCTGATCCAGCGCTTTCTGCATGTGCTGCAGATGGATCGTGGCCAGTTGAATGAGATTATCCCGGTGCCGCCACAAC
>JALYVD010000430.1 GCA_030853405.1 Acidobacteriota bacterium
GAGTATCGCTGAGCCCCAGTTTTCAGGCGTGTCCTTCGAAATGGGAACCTGAGCGTGTGTCATCATGGCGGTTATTTTTCCGCCGAGATGTTCTTCGTAGAAGCGAAAGGCGGCCTGACAATTGCCGTTGAAGTTGAGATATGGGCTGAGTTTCATGGATTGCTTCCTTTGTAATTTTGAGTATTGGTCAGTTCCAAATTGCGTTTTGACGATGAAGGTACGATGCCTTCGTCGTGCTCCCCTAGCGCTTGGCGCGCCATCAAGGCAACGTGCTCCGCAAGACGATTCAGGGTCTGGGTCATTCCTGGTTCCATTCCTGCCTGGAGATGCCCGTCTCGCGCCTGGACCGAACGGTGGAGCAGTGAATTCGTCAGTTTTGTTTTGCCGTCGAGATCTTCGAAGGTGACCGTGGTGAGCCATTCGGGGCTTCCGATGCCGGGCATGTCGTAGCATTCGGTGTAGACGAGACGCCGAGATGGTACGATCTCGCGATAGACGCCTTTGAAGGGATGCTCGCTCCCGTCCGCCATGCGCATGACAATGCGCCAGGCGCCGCCGGGACGAAGGTCGATTTCGCAGACGGTCAACGTCGAGCCAGCGCAGCCCCACCAATGCCGGACGTGCTCGGGGTTCGTCCACGCCTCGAATACAAGATGCCGTGGCCACTCAAAAAAGCGGGAAAAGCAGATCTCCCGATCTGACGGCAGCGTCACGGTGACTTCATGATGGCTTCTTTCGAACATGTTTCTTCTTCTCCTTGGTTTGTAATTCGGAAAGGTAATTGTCAAGCCGGTCAAAGCTTTGCTCCCAAGAGGCGCGATACCGCTCGACCCACTCGGAGACGTCCTTGAGCGGAGCGGCCTTAAGCCTGCAGGGCCGCCACTGCGCCTCGCGGCTCCGTATGATCAGGCCGGCACGTTCGAGCACTTTGAGGTGCTTGGTAATTGCGGGAGGGCTGATCGCGAAAGGTTGAGAGAGCTCCTTGACAGAGGTCTCGCCTTTGGTGAGACGCGCTAGGATCGCGCGGCGAGTCGGATCAGCCAGCGCGGCAAACGTAGTGCTGAGATGATCAGGCATGTAAGTTAACCATACGGTTAATTATCCTGTAAGTTAATCATATTCGGCGGCATTCTTTCTGTCAAGCACATCTTTCGAATCGCCAACCCGAACCGTAGCGGCCGACGGGGATTCGGCCTGTCAGCGGCTCCGGGCTGGAGCGCTGCGGCTGCTAAAATTCGGGCAATGCCAGGCCGCACCGTATTCACCGTTTTAGAGGAGACAGCCCGTAAGTACGGCGATGCGATTGCCCTTCACCAGCCCACCGGGGGTAAAGCGGGCGGCGGTTACCGAACGTATTCCTGGAACGAATGGCTGCGGAACTCGCGAGAGATCGCGTTGGGATTGCAGGCTCTTGGGCTGAAGAAGGGAGAGATTGTCTGCATTCTTTCCGAGACGCGGGCGGAGTTTTATCTGACCGACATCGGCATCATGGGTGCGGGCGGGGTCTCGGCGGCGCTGTATACGGCGTACCCGATGGCAGACCTGGCTAAAAATCTCACATCGGTCGAACCGCGCTTCCTGTTTGTCGAAGACGCGAAGACCAGGGACAAGCTGAAGGAGGCGGTAGACGAGCAGGGGGTGAGCGCACAGGCCGCCGGGGGCGGCACTGGACAAAAGACGAACTCAGCGGACTTGGCCGGGGTGCCCTCTGGGCCCGGCGAGTCCGTCGTGCGCGAGTTTCTCAAAAGCTGGCCGGAACACGTGATTCTGATGACGGGAGAAGCGGCCGGAACGATGACGCTTGAGACGTTGAGCATGCGAGGACAGGAGGCGCTGCAACGGGACCCGGAGGCATTCACACGCTTGAGCAGCGAGGTTTCGCCTCGTGACGGGGCGATTCTCTACCTGACTTCGGGCGCAACGGGCGAGCCGAAGATGGGGCTGACGAGTCACGCGGCGGTGCTCGCGAACCTCGACATGGGTCCGGACGTGCTGCCGATCACGCCAGAGGATTCGACGGTAGTTTTTCTTCCCTCGGCGCACATTGCGCAACGGATTGTGCTGGAACTGGTGCCGATGCGGATGGGCACGCCGGTTTGGTTTTCGGAGAGTCTGGCCCGCTTGCCGGCAGAGCTACGGACGATCCGGCCGACGGTGTTTCTGGCGCCTCCCAGAGTGTGGGAACGGAAGTATGCGACGATCCTGACCGAGATCAAAAAGCGGCCGCAGGTGGCGCGCAAGATGTTCCATGGGGCGCTCGGGCTGGGGCTGGAGGCGGCGAAATACAGGCAGGAAGGCAAGCCCCTTCCGCTTTGGCTCTCGCGCATGCTGAAAATAGCGGACCGGCTGGTCTTTACCAAGATAAGGGAAAGGCTGGGGGGACGAATACGGGTGGCGGCTTCTGGGGCAGCACCGCTCGGGAAGGATCTGGCGGAATTTTTTGCGGCGATCGGGATGCCTTTGATCGAAGGCTATGGACTGACGGAAGCGGGCGTGATCTGCTTCAATCCGATCGAGCGGTCTAAGGCGGGCAGCATCGGGAAACTACTGCCGGGTGTGGAAGGACGGCTAGGCGAAGACGGAGAGTTGCAGGTGCGTACGCCGTGTCTCTTCGAGGGATACTACAAGGACGAAGCGGCGACCCAATCGGTGATGAGCGAGGATGGCTGGTTTTCGACGGGCGACGTCGGGGAAGTGGATAGCGATGGGTATTGGTACATTACAGGCCGCAAGAAAGAGTTGATTGTCTCGTCGAATGGCAAGAAGATCTATCCGGCGAGGATAGAGAATTTGTTCAAAGTGGAACCGCTGGTGAATCAGGTTCTGCTGATCGGCGATCGGAAGCCTTACGTGACCGCGATTCTGACGATCCATGCTGCGCAAATGCCGCAGCTTAAGGCTAAGGATGAGGATCAGACGGAAGCCGAGATCTCGCCCGATGCAGTGACGAAGGCGGTGCAGGATGCCGTTGCGAGAGTTAACAAGCAGCTTCCGGATTTCGAGAGGATTCGCCGGTTTAAGGTGCTCGACCGAGATTTTTCTATCGAAGAGGGCGAACTGACACCAACGATGAAGATTCGGCGAGCTCAGGTACTCGAGAATCATCGGGAGCTCGTAAACCAACTTTACTTAGGGCGAGAAGAGTTTCAGTAAAGAGGACGTCGGCGGGTTCCAAGGCGGCATGGTC
>JALYVD010000027.1 GCA_030853405.1 Acidobacteriota bacterium
CTCTCCAGGTCCTCCGCCGCGCGAACCGAGGTTTCTCCCCGCATCACCTGCTGGATGAAGCGAGCTTTTGTCTCGAGAGTCTGCCACATGTAGGCATCAAACGAACCTTCTGTGACGCAGCGGAAAATTTGAACTTGCTTGTTGGTATTGCCCTGGCGCAAGATCCGGCCTTCTCGTTGCTCGATATCGCGCGGTCGCCAAGGCGCATCCAGATGATGGAGTGCCACGAGCCGCCGCTGAACATTCGTGCCAGCGCCCATCTTCTCGGTCGATCCGAGGAGAACCCGCACCTTCCCGGCGTTCACTGCATCGAAGAGGAGTTTCTTCGCTGTGTCTGTTTCCGCATCATGGATGAACGCGATTTCGCGGGAGGGGATACCTGCTGTGACGAGCTTCGAACGGACATCGTCATAAACGTTGAATCGTTTTGGATCTGGAGTCGAAAGATCACTGAATACGAGCTGAGTCGAGCGCTGATCCTGAGTCTCCTTCCAGATCTTTAGGATGCGTGAAACAGCGAGATCAATCTTAGTCTCCAGTTCCGGCTCGGCATTGGGGTCGACGAGCCGCATGTCCAGTGCCGCTTTTCTTCCGTCACCCGTGATCTTCAGCATATTGTCCACTGACGGATCAACACGCTCTTTTCGTAGCCGTTCAGCCCGTTCCGTCAGAGTGCGGATGAACGCTTTCAGTTCAGGGCTTGCGGGCGCTGATGCAATCGCAGGTGTGCCGTTTGCCAGCTCAGGCCGAGGGAGGTTCAGCATATCTGCCGTTTGCACGTCCGCCACTGTACGGAAAACGGAAAGTAGTTCAGGCAGGTTGATGAATTTGGCGAACCGGTTGTGCATCCGGTATCCCGATCCATCTGGGGCGAGTTCCAGCGATGTCACGGCTTCGCCGAAGTTTGCGGCCCATGAATCGAAGTGCTCAACCTTCTGTTCGGAGAGCATTTGCGGTCCGAGATACCTGAGCATCGTATACATTTCGGCCAGAGTGTTGGAAATGGGTGTACCGGTGGCGAAGACGACACCGCGGCCGTCACTGCGTTCCTGTAAGTAGCGAATCTTCAGGAACATGTCGAATGCGCGGTTGCTGTCTGAATTCGGCAGGCCAGCGATCCGGCTCATTTTTGTGACGTAGCCCAAATTCTTGTACAGATCGGCCTCGTCCACGAAGAGCTGATCGACACCCAACTCTTCGAAGGTCATGGTGTCGTCTTTCGATTCGCGGTCGGCTCGTTTCTTGAGTCTGACCGTCAGCCGTTTCTTGGCTTTCTCCAGTTCCTTCACGATGCGGCGATTGTCGCCTTTGGGGTCCTTAGCCATTTCTATTTCGGCATCGAGTTCCCGTAGTTGCTTTTCGACGAAGTGGTTGAAGTATTTGTCCGATACTGGCAGGAACTCGAATGACCGATGAGAGACGATCACAGCGTCGTAGCTTCCAGTGGCAATGCGGGCCATCGCCTGCTGCCGATGGCCTGTCTCAAAGTGCTCCTTGCCGGCAACGAAGAGCCGGGCTTGCGGGTAGAGCTTCAGAAACTCTGCGCCCCATTGGTCCACGAGGTGATTCGGCACGACGAACATGGACTTTTTCGCTAAGTCGAGACGACGGAGTTCCATCGCAGCAGCGGTCATGGTCCAAGTCTTGCCAGCGCCCACGACGTGCACCAGCAGCGGGCTGCCGCCCTGGAGGATGCGCCAGACCGCATTCTTTTGATGAGGTGCGAGATCTCCGTCGCGAAGCGACGTGCGCACCATTCCGGGCAGCGTCAGATGCGAACCGTCGAAATCGCGAAGTCGAATGTTGTTGAAGCGAAAGTTGTATTCTTTGGCGAGCCGCTCGGCCCGCTCGCGATTCTCCCAAACCCAATCGCGAAAGCGATCCTTCAGCTGCTGCTGCTTCTCCCGCCCGGCAATCGTCTCGGGCTGATTGACGGTGCGACTTCCATCCTCGTGTTCGTCGTAGGCTGTCGGCGTCCGCCCATTCAGCGATTGCTCTACCAGTTCAGACGCGCGGAAGCGGGGGGTGCCGTGGGTCGTCGTGTTATTCACGACATGCTTTGCGCCAGAGTCGAGCTCGACCGTCCACGTGGCGATCGTCTCGGCGTGTCCGATCTTCACACTGGCGCGGGATACGTCCAACAACTCGGTTACGAAGTCGCGGACATCGGAGGGAGGAATCCACGACGACCCCAACCGAGCTTCGATTTCGTTCGGTTCCAAATCCTTCGGCTGCACCGACCGAAGGGCTTCCACATTGCGGCGATACGCCGGATCGATTTGCTCTGAAAGCTGGGCAACGGCAAGTTTCGAGCGCACGTTGCCGCTGAGGTAGCGGTCAGCCGTCTCCCAAGCTCCGCCCTCGGGATTGCGATAGACGAGAGATCCGAGTTCTTCCCGTAACTCAGAGGCAGTCCTCCCCGTGAGCGATTCCATACGCGGCCAACTAATCTGGGCCGACTCGTTGAGCGACACCAGTAGCGCTTCAGTTGCGCTTTCGACTCGATCGACCGGACGATAGCGATCTAGCGTGCGGCGCTCGAATACCACCGTTTTGGTCGCCCGCTTTGCCTCCGGGTTGAATTCTTCGAGCGACTGGAGGAGAGGCTGGTCCGGATCGCCGGCGAAGGCCTTCACGTTGTCCCTCAGGTTGAGGGGCCCAAAGCGAGAAACGAACAGATCATAGG
>JALYVD010000041.1 GCA_030853405.1 Acidobacteriota bacterium
AACTACCAAAGCAAACAGACGGATGAGCAGATGGCCTACTTCGGCCAAATCGCCGCCGCTTTGCAGATCGCCGGCATTCATCCGAAGTTCCTGCACCTTTCCAGCACCATTCCCGTTGCATATGGCAGACGCCGCGTCTGGGGGCACATGATACGGCCGGGCCATGCCATTTACGGCTACATTTCGCCTGCTCGCGGGCACGCCCCTCAACGCCTGTTGGACGTAAAACCAGCGCTCTCCTGGCGAGCCACCGTGCTTTCCGTGAAAGAACTTCCCTCTGGCGCCTCGGTCGGCTATGGCGCCATGTATAAAACAACCGAACCCATGCGCATTGCGGTGCTCGCGGCCGGCTATGCGGACGGCATTCCGCACCGCCTCTCGAATCGCGGTCAAGTTATCGTGAATGGAAAACTCGCGCCCATTCTAGGGGCCGTTTCGATGGACCTCACAACCATAGACGTGACGCCCTCGCCTGAAGTTAGGGTCGGAGACGCGGTGACCTTACTGGGCTCGGAGGGCGAGGTCAGCATAGACGCTCAGGAAATCGCCAAACTTGCGGGCACCATCTCCTATAGCGTGCTCTGCGGCATTCACGCGCGCGTCAAACGTATTTATATATGACCTCGCAATAGTCGGTAAGCTCTTCTTAACAAATTACTTATCTTGTTCCGCCGCTGCTCCGCCCATGCTAGAGTCTAGAAAGACCACTGGTATTCGGGAACAAATTCCCGGGCGGTTTCGTCCCTCTTCATTGTCGGGAGAATTCATTTAGCTTGAAGAAGAAATGGAAAGTACTGCTCATTATCGGCTTGTTGGTTGTGGCCGCCGTTTCGGTGTTAGCAGGCATCAACATCAGCCATCGCGGTATCGTGACGGTGCAGACCGGCAAGGTAGGCCGCCTGGATTTAACCTCTCTGGTCACCGCCTCCGGTGAAGTAAAACCGAGAAATTACATCAATATCGGCACTAACGCCCTGGCTCCCGCGCCCATCACGGCCATCCTCGTAAAAGAAGGTGACCACGTACACAAGGGTCAGGTACTCGCCCGGTTGGCGAATGTTCAACCTTCCGCCGATCTTCGGGCGCAGGGGGCGGCGCTGAACTCCGCGCTAGCCGATTCTTCCGCCAGTGAAGCCGCCGTGAGATCCGCCGACGACAGTATTGCGGTTGCGAAGGCGCAGGTCGATCACGATCAAGCCGACCTTGAGCAGAAAAAAATCGATCTGAAGCGCGCCCAGGAACTGTTCAATTCCAAACTGATTGCGAGCCAGGATTTCGAAGCAAAAAAGGCTACCTTCGATCTCGCCGTGGCAACTCTGGACCAATCTCAACGCAAAGTTACGCAAGCCATCTCGGCGAAAGCTCAATCAGCCGCTCAACTCTCATCCACTCAAACGAAGATCGCGCAAAATCGGGCTATGCTCTCGCGGTCGAAAGACGTCCTTGCTCAATACGAAGCCGTCGCCCCGCTCGATGGCGTCGTCACGAATCTCCCTGTACGCGTCGGTGAAACCGTAGTTCCAGGTATTCAAAATTCCGCCTCTTCCACCCTCATGACGATCGCCGATATGTCGATCATTACGGCGGAAGTGAACGTGGACGAAACCGATATAGTCAGCGTCAAGCTTGGCCAACTGGCGGACGTGACAATCGATGCAATTCCCAACCGTATTTTCAAAGGCAGCGTGATTGAGATCGGCGACACCGCCATCGTCCGCTCAACGGGTCTTGCCGCCTCACAGAGCCAGACGTCTAGTCAGGAAGCCAAGGACTTCAAAGTTGTGATCGGCCTTGATATCCCAGAAGACTTCGTCAGGCCCGGCCTGTCCTGCACCGCAAAGATCGTCACCGCTACACGCAAGAATGTTCTCGCCGTCCCGATTCAGGCTTTGACCGTTCGCGATGAGGCGCAGCTGCATCCTCCAAAACCGGGAGCCCCGCAACAGCCCGATCCCGCCGCTCAGAAAGAAGCGAGGCAGGAAATTCAGGGCGTCTTCGTGGTGAACGCCGGGAAAGCGGCTTTTCGTAAAGTGGACACCGGAATCACCGGCACTACCGATATTGAGGTTCTTAACGGTCTCCAGCAGGGTGACCAGATTATCACGGGCAGCTACCAGGTGATACGTACCATCAGAAATGATGCGAAAGTAAAGGTAGACAACAAGCCCGCGCCCGCCCCGGTGGCCGGTTAACAGTCACAAACTTTAAGCTATGCCGACCCTCGAAACCGCTACCGAGAACCTCACTCCGCAAGAGCGCGAACAACGTGGCGAACAACTGAAGCGTGAGGGCGTCGTCATTCGTACTTACGATCTTTGGAAAACGTATATCATGGGCGATCAGGAAATCCACGCCGTTTCCGGTGTGGATATTGAGATCATCCGTGGTGAATACGTCGCCATCATGGGTCCTTCAGGCTCCGGAAAGTCTACGTTGATGAATCTGATCGGCTGCCTCGACACGCCGACCAAGGGCTTGTACTACCTGAACGGTAGACTGGCAAGCGATATGGAAGACGATGAGCTTGCCCGCATCCGTAATAAGGAGATCGGTTTCGTCTTCCAGACGTTCAATCTCCTCGCCCGCGCTTCGGCGTTGCAGAACGTAGAACTGCCGCTCATTTACGCGGGCATTTCGTCTGCCGAACGCTCTAACCGGGCCCGCGAAGCGTTGCGTGCCGTCGATCTGGAGCAGCGGATGCATCATAAGCCGAACGAACTATCGGGCGGACAACGGCAGCGCGTCGCTATCGCGCGCGCTCTTGTAAACCGGCCCTCTATTTTGCTCGCCGACGAACCCACAGGCGCCCTCGACACTCATACGGGTGACGAGATCATGGCTCTTTTCGAGCGTCTCCACGAACAGGGCAATACCATTGTTCTGGTCACTCACGAGCCCGATATCGCGAAGCACGCCCATCGAATCATCCACATTCGCGACGGCAAAGTGGAGCGGGATGAGCAGGTCGAAAAGGCCTAGGCAATTTTAGAGGCGCGTGAACGTACCGCGCTTCTCCAACCCATCCTTGACGATGCCACCCCCCTCTCAATCGCCCCTTCGAGTTCTCATGGCGGAAGACAATCCCATCAACCAGCGCGTGGGCAAGCTCATTCTGCAGAAGGCCGGGTTCGACGTATCCTTGGTCAGCGACGGTAACGAAGCGGTGGAGGCGCAACGCGAGCATGGCTACGAAGTGATTCTGATGGACTGTCAGATGCCCACGATGGACGGCTTCGAAGCGGCGCGGAGGATTCGCGAACTGGACGGCCGCCAACCTGCCATCATTGCCGTGACCGCAAATGCGCTTGTTGGCGAGCGTGAGAAATGCCTTAACGCCGGAATGAACGATTATCTTTCAAAGCCGTTCCAGGCCGGCGCACTAGTGTCACTCGTGAAGAAGTGGGCCGACATCACGCGCGCAAATAAGCCATCGTTACCGGTGCCAGAACACCAGTAAACCGAACAGCACTACCCAAAGAAAATCCAAGTAGTGCCAATAGAGAGAAACGCCCATCGTTATCGCCCGGGTCTTGCTTTGATATTTCGGGCCGCCCACCGGTTCGCGCGTACGGAAGACCAGATAGACCAAGCCCCCCAGCCCTAAAATAATATGCAGGCCGTGCAGTCCTGTGAACAAGAAAATGAACCACGAGTGCGGATTCTTGGCGAGAATCACTCCGGACTTCAGCACCTGAAACCATGCGGTAAGCTGTCCAAGCAAAAAAGCGAACCCAAGACCTGTTGTCCACTTTATTAGCCGGGAAGCGGATTCCTGTTGATTGCGCGCCAGCGCCCGGCGCGCCGCCTCAAACGTCGCGCTGCTCGTCAGCAGTACGGCGGTCGTGATCCAAAGCACGCCCGGGATGGCGATGTGTCCCCAGTAAATTCCGGCTTCCGCCCGCGACAAAAATACCGTGATCATCACACCGAACGTCATCGTCACAGCCGCGATCACCAAGCCTGCTGTGAGCAGAGATAAAGAAGTCAGGTCAGGCTCTTGCGCGACGGGAGTTGTTACTGGCTGTACCAAATACCATTCTCTCTCTATCGAAAAGCTCCGTTGCCAGCAGTCACGTTATCGCTCACTGGTTTACCAAAACCGGACAGTCGGAACTCTGAATCTTCCTTCGATAGGCCTGGATAAATAGCAGCTATGGTCGATGAAATTGGCCCACAAATTGCCCCTAAGCTCCCTGGATTTGTTATGCCAGTTTGGAACACCCTCCGCCATACGCTCCGCCAACTCCGCAAAAGTCCCGCTTTCACTATTACGGTGATCGCCACCCTCGCCCTCTGTATCGGCGCTAACACAGCCATTTACACGGTCGTCGATGCGATGTTCTTCCGGCCGCTTCCTTATCCGCACCCGGAGAGCTTGGTGATGCTTTCCACGGTCTACAGCAAGGGCGGCGCGTTTGACGTCGATACAAGCCAGGATGGCCACCAATGGGAACTGGTTCGCGATCATGCCTCTCTTCTGGAGGCCGCCGTGGCTGGCAGCGGCAATGGTCTAAATCTGGTCTCCGGAGGGCGCGTGGAATACGTACAAAATCAGCGTGTCAGCGCCAACTTTTTTCATGTGCTCGGCTTGACCCCGTTATTGGGCCGCGAATTTAGCCGGGCGGAAGACGTCCCAAACGGGCCAGCGCTTGCAATTCTCAGTTATAGTCTTTGGCAACGCGTCTTCCATGGTGACCCGGGGGTGCTGGGTCGCAGCATCGACCTGCGGGGCGCTCCCTACACCGTCATCGGCATCGGGCGCCCGGCTTTCCGCACTGTTCCGCTCGGCTTCGGGAGCGACATACCGCCGGATGTTTGGACGCCTCTGCAGCCTTCTCGCTCCGGCGAAGGCGGCGGCGATAACTACGGCGTCATTGCGCGCCTCAAAGCTGGCGTCACGATCGCGCAAGCCAACGGCCAGTTGAATTCAATCGTGTCGGAGATGGTTTCCGGCAGGCATCTTCCCAGTGGAATGTCGGTTGAGGAACGAGCCATTCCTCTCCAGGCGGGCATTACCTACGATTTGCGCTCACGCGTCGATCTGATGTGGGGAGCCGTTGTGCTGGTTCTTCTCATCGGTTGCGTGAACATAGCGGGCATCCTGCTGACTCGTTCGGCTGCGCGCTCTCGTGAGTTCGCCACGCGCCTGGCTCTCGGTGCATCCCGTTCCCGCATCATTTTGGAGTTGCTCGTCGAAGCTATTCTGTTGGCATTCGCTGGCGGTGTCATGGGCGTGATCTTCGGTGAATTTGCGCTTGAAGGACTCCTTTGGCTCAGTCCCGGCGAGTTTACGCTCATGGGTCCTGTCCAATTGAATCTTCATGTGATGGCGCTGATGATGGCGGTATCGCTTGCAACCAGTATCGTCTTCGGTCTTTTCCCCGCCTTTGAGGCCAGTTCAGTTGACCTCCGTTCCGCGCTGGTGGAAGGTGGCCGTAGCAACGCCGGCAGCCGCAGACAATGGAGACGGCAGTGTCTCGTGTTTGCCGAGGTCGCACTTGGCGTAGTTCTCGTTGTCGCAGCCGGACTCCTCATCCGGACGTTCATGATCGTAGCGAACGCGCCGCCTGGCTTCGACGCACGCCACCTGATGATCGCCTCCGCTTCTTTGCAAGATGCGCGGTATGCGACCAGCGCCGCCGGTGCGCGCCTGTTTCGCGAGAGTGTCCAGAGGATCGAACAAATCCCCGGCGTGCAATCCGCGGCAGTCGCTCTTTCTTCTCCCTATTCCCGCCCGTTAAACGAACCTCTAACGGAAGCCAATGGGCGGCCGGTTCGCGGCATAACCGAATTGACATATGCAACGCCTGGTATGTTCGAAACGTTGCGCATGCGCGTGCTGCATGGCCGGGTATTCACAAACGCGGACAGCGCGAATAACGCTCCGGTCGCCGTAGTTAACGAAGCCTTTCTGAGACGCTACATACATGGCACAGCGGACCCTATAAGCACCTCTATAAAGGTCGGAGGCGGAAGTCTGCGGATCGTCGGGGTCGTCAACAATGTGCAGGAGACGAACGGCATTGGTTTGGGCGGACCCATAGACCAGTTTCCAGAAGTCTATGTACCGGTCGAGCAGTTTACGAACGGCAGCTTCGCCATGGCAAATACCTGGTTCTCACCAGTCTGGCTGGTGCGGACCTACGGCGATGTTCCGCGTTTGGAGCAAGACATGCAACGAGCACTGGCTGCCGTTGACCCGCTATTGCCTTTCTCGTCGTTCAAAACCATGCCGGAGGTCCGGGGCCACGCGCTTCAACAGCAGCGCTACCAAGCCGCTATCTTCTCCGTTTTCGCAGGCCTCACGATTCTTATCGCCGCGCTGGGCATTTACGGCTTGGTCGCCCAATCCGTGGCGCAACGAACACGGGAGATGGGCATACGGTTAGCTCTTGGGGCAACGATGCAGGGCGTCATCCGCACTGCCGCCTTTCCGGGAATCGCGCTATCGGCGGCGGGGATTGCCGTTGGAAGCGTGCTCGCCCTATTCGTCACGCGATTGCTTAAGGGTCTAATTTGGAATGTTGCGCCCACCGATCCTACAACCTTCGTTCTCACCGCAGCGCTGCTGATAGCCGTCGCCGCGCTCGCCAGCGTCATTCCAGCCCTGCGGCTAGCGCACGTCGATCCAGCAAGCATCCTTCACGACGAGTAAATGAATAGAATGCCCGATCAGAGCAATCCCAAAACCGCGTTCAACCCGACCGCGCCCAGACCAACTGGAATCAGCCACTTCCACCCAAACGACATCAGCTGGTCATAGCGCACACGCGGGAACGTCCCCCGCAGCCAGATAAATCCATAGATCAACACTCCAAGCTTCGCGAAAAACCAGTACAAGCCCGCTAAATTTGGCCGAATTGCCGGCCAAAGAAATGCACCGCCAGCCGCCAAAAACACGAGAGCGATCACGATGAGAATCGCCGCCTCATACCGGTAGTACATCCGTCGGGCGCGATGCACGCAGTACACCGCCAAAGCACAAAAACTCAGCAACGGAACAAGTGCCGCGAGCGGGAAAGTCAACCACTGCACATTCGGAAACGGGCGTAACCACCCACCCAGGAACAGCGTCACCGCGACCGCGCAAACCACCAGAATATTTCCCCACTCCGCAAGCATGTACAACGCCCAGCGGAATCCGCTGAACTCCGTGTGATACCCGGCCACGAGCTCGGATTCAGCTTCCGGCAGATCGAATGGCACGCGATTTGTTTCTGCAATCGCGGCAATCAGGAACACCGCAAATGGAATCGTCATCGCGCCATAGTTTGAGAACACGATCCAGCAGTGCGCCTTCAACTGTTCGGTGACAATGGCATTCAAACTGAACTGCCCCGCCACCATCACGGCCGCCAGCAATCCCAGCCCGAGCGCTATCTCATAACTGACCAACTGCGCCGCGCTTCGCAAAGCTCCAAGCAGCGGATAATGGCTGTTCGAAGACCACCCGCCGAGGATAATCCCAAGAATTCCCAGAGCCGAAACCGCCGAGATCAGCAAAATCCCGACGTTCAGATCCGCAATGAAAATCCCGGCACTGAAGGGCACGACCACGAAGCCCAGCAACGCCGTCACGAACGAAATCAGCGGAGCGACGACGAACAGCGCGCCCTCCGCCCTGCCCGGCATTACGTCCTCTTTCAGCAGCAGTTTCAGCGCATCGGCAATCGGCTGCAGCAATCCATGCGGACCCACGCGCATCGGCCCGAGCCGCGCCTGCAAATCCGCCAGCACTTTGCGCTCCAGCAAAACCAGATAGCCGACCGCCAGCGGAAAGATCGCCAGCAGCACCAGCCCGGTCAGAATATGAGGAAGCCAGTAACTCATCGCGCGAAATTCAAAAGCGTAAGAGCCGGTTGCGGAAACAGCCCGATGCCGAGCGTAAGAGCCGCCGTCCCAACTAGCGCCACGCGGATACCGAAGCTCGCCGCGATCGGATGGCGCCGCACGTCCGTTACTTCCATCGGCGCCAGATACATCTCGCGAACCAGCCGGAAGTAGAAATAGAGGCTCACCACAACGTAGATCGCCGCGACGACAGCCAACCCTATGTGGCCCGTTTGAATAAGAGCCGCGAAAATAAAATATTTGCCGATAAATCCCGCCGTCGGGGGGACGCCGGCGAGCGACAGCAGCAGTACCGCAAAAAGCGCCGCATGGAGCGGATGACTTTGCGAAAGCCCGCGCAGATCGGAAAGGCGTTCACCGAGAATACCGTGCCGCCGCAACGAAGTAAGCACTGCAAACGCGCCGAGATTCATTACGGCGTAGACGAGCAGATAAACGAAGACGCCCTCGGTTGATCCGGCGACCAGCCCAAGCAAAACATAGCCGGCATGTGCGATGCCGCTATAGGCAAACAAACGCTTCACACGATCCTGGGTAATCGCGGCGACACTGCCGATCGTCAGACTCAGTACAGCGGCAACCGTGAGAATTGAAAGCCAGACTGTGCCACTTAGCGGCAACCGCATCAAAACCGCGAAACCGGCGATTTTCGAGGCTACCGACAGGTATCCAGTAATGGGAGTAGGCGCTCCATCATACGCATCCGGAGCCCAGTTATGGAACGGAGCGGCCGACACTTTGAACAAGAGCCCGATTGTAATCGTGATTGTCGCGACCAGCGCAAAGGGCCCGTTCTGTTTCAGAGCGTCCGCAATCTCAGCCAAGGACGTGGACCCGCTAATTCCATACAGCAGCGAAAACCCATACAGCACGAATCCCGAGGACAGCGCGCCTAGCAGAAGATACTTCAACGCCGCTTCATTCGAACGCCTGTCCGCGCGCGTAAATCCTACCAAGATGTAAAAACAAACCGCCGTAAGCTCAAGGCCGATGAAAAGGCCGATCAGGTCGATACCCGAAGCCATGAAGTACATTCCACACTGCGCGAAAAGCGCCAACGCGTAATATTCGCCGCGATGTTCGTGAACAATGTCAAGAAACCGGTATGAGGTCAGCAGAAGCACAACAACCGCCAGCCACACCAAAGCGTTTGTGAATAGCGATAGACCGTCTACCGCTATACCGCCCGTCTCAAAATTCTGCGAAGTCTGCCATTGTCTGACGAATGAGTACCCGATCAGCGCTTGCCCCAGCAGATTGAACCAGACCAGCCAAATACGCCGCTCACCCTCGCGCGCGAGAACATCCAGAATGAGCGTTGCGCATCCGAACAGCGCCATCAAGATCGGCGGCAGCAGTGCCAGATAAGTCATGGATGCAAACCGGGTTGATGCACTTGCTGGACGAGCGCCGCCACCGCGGGCCGCAGCACGTTGAACAGCGGCGTGGGATAGATGCCAATACCAAAAGCAAGCACGATTAGCGGAAGAACGATCACCCGTTCACGTAACGACAAATCACTCAGAACGCGATTGGCGTCATACTTGATCGGCCCCATCATCGTCCGTTGATACAGCCACAGAAGATAAGCCGCACCAAGCACAATGCCGAGCGCGCCCACCACAGCCCACATTCGATTTACGGCGAACGCGCCTGAGAGTATCGTGAACTCGCCGATAAACCCGTTCAGCAGAGGCAATCCGGCGGAACTGAAAACCGCAATCGCGAACACGGTGGCAAACATCGGCATAACCTGGGCAATTCCACCAAAATCGGAAATCTCGCGCGTGTGCCGCCGCTCATACATGAATCCGACCAGCAGGAAAAGGAGTCCGGTCGAGATGCCATGGTTAATCTGCTGAATGATACTGCCCGTCAGTCCATTGAAATTCAACGCAAAAATACCCAGCGTGCAGAACCCTAGATGGCTTACCGACGAATAGGCCACCAACTTCTTCCAGTCGCGCTGCATCAGGCAGACGAGCGCCCCGTAAATAATTGCGATCAACGAGAGCGTCACCATTGTCTTCACCACAACGGATGACGCCGAAGCGCCAGGCGCCAGCGGCAAAGAGAAGCGTATGAACCCATACGTGCCCATCTTCAGCATCAAACTTGCAAGCAACACGGAACCCGCGGTCGGAGCTTCCACGTGCGCGTCAGGCAACCACGTGTGTAGCGGGAACATCGGCACCTTCACCGCGAACCCAAGGAACAACGCCCAGAAAATCCACTGTTGCGCACCCAGCGGCAGGTTCGCGTGCATTAGCTTCGTCAATTCAAACGTGTAAGTTCCAGTCGCGGCGCCATATTGAAAGTACAGAGCGAGAAAACCAAGCAGCAGGAACACGCTCCCAAGCAACGTATACAAAAAGAATTTAATCGCGGCATACGATCGCCGCGCCCCACCGAAGACGCCGATGATGAAATACATCGGAATCAGCACTACATCCCAGAAGAGGTAAAACAGAAACAGGTCCATCGAAACGAACACGCCGATCACGCCTGTTTCAAGCAGCAGAATCATTGCGTAGTAAAGCTTTGCCCGGTCCGAAACCGAATTCCACGAGCACAAGACCGCAATCCAGCAGATCAGCGTACTCAGCAGAACGAGCAGCAGACTGATCCCATCGATACCGACCAGGTATTGCGCTCCAATCGCCGGAATCCAGGAAGCGCGTTCCACAAACTGAAAGCCCGTTGGTCCCACTACGAAGTTCCAGCCCAGAAACACCGACGCGGCAAACGTGAGGCCTGCAAAAAGGTTCGCCGTCCAACGCATCACCGGCGTGCTCGAAGGAAGCAGCAGAAGCGCAAACATCCCGGCAAGCGGCAGGAACAGAACGATACTGAGTAAATGAGCGGTCATTCGATGGTTGTCAGCGGCTCAGACAGAAGCCGAGTGCGGCCAGAACTCCCGCAAGAAATAAGAGAGCATAGCTCTGAAGGAATCCCGATTGCAGCGCCCTGGATGGCCAGGACAAAAAACGGACCGAGTCGGACATAAAACGCACAATGCCGTCGATCAACGACCGGTCGGACCACGCTAGCCCGTCACCCGCTAGCCGTGAAGACCACGCCACGCTGTTTACCGCACGGTCGATCAGCAGCGCGTCCGCCGAGGCCGCTCCGGCCGCCGTACGCAGCACAAGCCCCTCGACGATGTGCTGTTCAAAAACGGCGTCGATAAACCAGCGATTTCTCAAAAAGTTGGTCAGAGGCGCAAACCGTTCGTCCAGAGCCGGGCGCGCCTCGGGATGGCTCACGTAATAACGCCACGCCAGCCAAACGCCTAGAAAGGCCAGAACGCTTGATGCAATCATCATGGGCCAAGCCGTCCAATGAATCGGCACGAAAATCCACCCCACCACGACGCAGCAGAGCGCAAGCACGATCAGCGGAACACGCATGCTTGCCGGGCCTTCATGCGCCGTAAGATGATGCCTCCGCGGGTCACCATAAAACGCCAGTGAAATCAGCCGCCATGAATAAATCGCCGTGAGCAACGAAGTGATTACCCCGACCACTGCAAGAATGGTGTGCCCGGATTCGAACCCCGCTTCGAGAATCAGATCCTTTGAGAAGAACGCCGAAAATCCCGGAATACCGGCGAGGGTTAGTCCGGCGATCCACATCGTCCAGAACGTGACGGGCAGTTGCTTCCGCAGTCCGCCCATGTGCTTCAAATTCTGTTCGCCATGCAGCGCGTGTATCACCGAACCCGCACCCAGGAACAGCAGCGATTTGAAGAACGCATGAGTGACGACATGAAACATCGCCGCACGGTTCGCGCCAAGCCCAAGCGCCAGAAACATGAAGCCGATCTGGCTGATGGTCGAGTAAGCGAGCACTCTCTTGATATCGTTTTCGACAAGCGCCACAGTCGCCGCAAACAGCGCTGTAGCCGCGCCCGTTATAGCAACGCCCAAGCCGACTTCAGGAGCCAGCAAAAACAAAAAGTTAGACCGCGCCAGCAGATACACGCCGGCGCAGACCATCGTTGCCGAGTGGATCAACGCGGAAACCGGCGTTGGTCCTTCCATCGCGTCCGGCAACCACACGTGCAACGGAAACTGAGCCGATTTACCTACCGCGCCAATCACCAGCAGCGAGCAGATTAGAACAACCGTTCCATGTGGCAGATGCGGCGCCGCCATCGCAACCGCGCCATAGTTGGTGGATCCACACGCCAGTCCCATCGCAACAATCGCCACGACGAACCCCGCATCGCCAATCCGGTTCACGATGAACGCTTTCGTCGCCGCCCCAGCCGCCTGCGGGCGCTCGAAATGGTAGCCGATCAAGAGGTAACTCGCGAGACCGACGCCTTCCCATCCCGCGAACAACAGCAGATAACTACCCGATAAAATCAGCAGCTTCATCATGCCGATGAAGAACAGCAGGCATCCGAAGTAACGGCGCTGATCCCGCTCCTCTTTCATGTAGCCGAGCGAGAACACGTTCACCATCAAGCCGATAATTTCAAGCAATAGAAGCAGCCAGGAACTCAGCCAATCAAGTTGTAAACTGAACGCCGGACCAAATCCAGGAATCCATTCTCCGAATTGAACCGAGATCGTTCCACTGTGCCGGGTGGCCAGTGCAGCCGTAATCGAAAGCATCAGTGAAACCGCAACCAGCACAACGGCAAACACGCCGGGCCATCGCTGCGGCACGGCGCGGGGAGCGGTACGGAATCCGCCTCCAAAGAAGATCGCGGCCGTTCCTAATAACGGCAACAACAAGCTGGCCTGAAGCGCGTAGCTCGCCAGCGGGTGCGCCGAATCTACCATTTCAATAGATCCAGTTCGTCGGCGAGCACTGTTCCGCGATTTCGAAAGAGAGCGATCAGAATACCCAAGGCGACAGCGGCTTCGGCAACCGCAACCGCTATCACGAACAAGGCGAAAACCTGTCCCGTTACCTGATGGTGCTGATGGGAAAAGGCAACCAGATTTATGTTCACCGCGTTCAGGATCAGTTCAATCGACATTAAAATCACAACGATGTTTCTGCGCACCAGAACGCCCGTGATTCCAATGGAAAAAAGTAGCGCGCTGACGATTAGATAATGGAGCGGAGAAACGCCGTGCATTATCGTTCCTTGTGCCGCCCTTGGCCCATCAACACGGAACCGACAATCGCCACCAGCAGCAGCACCGAAGCAACTTCGAACGACACGAAATACCGCGACAATAGAAGATCCGCTACGGCCTCGCTGTTACCGGGGCCCGCGCCCGCCACTTCCGCCGCTTCAAATTTGCCCTTCGTTAACAGTGCGATCAACTCCGCCGCAAGTCCTCCGCCCGCTAGCACCGCTACCGGCCACGCCTTTCGAAACTGCCGGACGTGCGCGGCCGCGTCCAGATTCACCAGCATGATCACGAACAGAAACAGCAGCGTAACCCCGCCGATGTAAACCACAATCTGCGCCACAAAAAGAAATTCCGCCCCCAGCAACAAGAACAATCCCGCCACGCCCAATAACGAAACAGTCAGCCACACTGCGGACAAGACTGCGCTCCGTTGCGTGATGGTTAACAAGCCGCCGCCCAACGTAAGCGCCGCGAAGATATAGAACAGCACGACCTCGATCATGTTAGGGCTTGAATGCCTCCGGAACCGGGCCTTCTTCAAGCATTTGCCGGTCCCAGATCATCCCCTTGCGCGTGAAACTGGCAAGCTCAAAATCCTGCGTCAGTTCGATCGCGTCCACCGGGCACGCGTCTTCGCACATTCCGCAAAACATGCAGCGCGACAGATCGTAACTGAACGTCGTCAGGACCTTATGCTTCGTTTTCGGATCGCGCATGGAGCCCACCACGATCAGATTCTCCGGACACGCCACCGCGCACAAATCACAAGCGATGCAGAGGTTCTCGCCCGTCTCCGGATTGATGTTCAAGCGCGGGGCGCCGCGATAACGCTCCGCCACTGCTGGGCGGTCCTTGGGATACTGCTCCGTACAAACATTACTGGGCCGCTGTTGCCGGAACGTGACCCCGAGGCCCTTCAATAGGCCCCAAAATGACAATCCTCGTATCCGTTTCCACATGGCGGTGCTCGCAAACCCTGTAATCTCTATCGTATACGGTAGGGTATGCAGTTTCGAGCCCGCTACACCGAGTGGTAAGCCCCTGCCGCGAGTGGCGAAAGAGGCCGTCTATCGGTCAACTTCGCCCAAAACAATATCAATCGTCCCGATCATCGCGACCACATCGGCCACCAGCGCCCCCTTCGCCATCTTCTCGAGCGACTGTAAGTTCAAGAACGAAGGCGGCCGCACTCGCACGCGGTAAGGAAACGTCGATCCGTCGCTCACGACATAGTAACCCAGTTCACCTTTCGGCGCTTCAATCGAAACATACACTTCTCCAGGCGCGGGCTTCAGAACCTTTGGTACCTTTGCCATAATCGGCCCAGCCGGGATGCGTTCGACCGCTTGCTCAATAATCCGCACCGACTGGCGCATCTCTTCCATGCGAACCAAGTACCGGTCCAAGCTGTCGCCACGCTCGCCAACCGGTATATCGAATTCATACTGCTCGTATCCAGAATACGGCTGCGCTTTCCGAAGATCCCATGCCAGGCCCGACGCCCGAATCAGCGGCCCTGTCACCCCAAACGCTTTGCACTCCGCTACCGTCAGCACGCCGACGCCGCGCAGCCTTGCCGTCCAGATCGGGTTCCCGGTCAGCAGATCCTCATACTCATGCAATCGCGGTTTAAACCAATTGCAAAATGTGCGAACCTGTGTCTCGAATTCGTCGTAGAGTTCGTACTGCAACCCGCCAATCCGAAACGCATGAGTTGTCAGGCGCGCGCCGCAATACGCTTCGAAAATCTTCAGAATCTCTTCGCGCTCTCGAAACGCATAGAGCATGGGAGAGATCGCGCCAATATCGATCGCGTGCGTTCCCAACCATAACAAGTGGCTGGCCACACGGTTCAGTTCCGTCAAGATGACGCGTACGGCTTGCGCCCGCGCCGGAGCTTGGACGCTGATCAGCTTCTCAATCGCTAGACAATACCCGAGCCCGTTCGATACCGCCGCAACGTAATCCATGCGGTCCACATACGGCGCGAACATCGCGTACGTGCGGTTCTCCGCAATCTTCTCAACGCCGCGATGCAAGTACCCGATGACGCACTCGACATCGCGGACCCGTTCGCCATCCAACTTAAGCACCACGCGCAATACCCCGTGCGTCGAAGGATGCTGCGGTCCCATGTTCAGGACCAGTTCGCTCGTATCTAAGAAATGTCCTTCGCGAGCCTCCAGCGCATCAATCTCTACACGCTCGTCCGGCGTCACGATTGACCGCTTTCGATGCCGAGATTCTTCTGCACCCATTCGTTATCCATCGCCGTGATGGACGTCTCTTTCAACAGCGGATGTCCCTGCCATTCGTCCGGTAAAAGAATGCGCTTCAGGTTAGGATGGCCGCCGAATCGGACGCCGAACATATCGAAGACTTCACGCTCCAGCCAATTCGCACCAATGAAGATGTCCACTGCGCTCGGTACTTCGCCGTTCACCCCAACGCGTGTCTTCAGACGCACATACTCATTGCGCCAAAAGCTGTAAAGGATATAAATGATCTCGAATCGCTCCGCGTCTTTTGGACGGTCAACCGCAGTCAGGTCCGTGAGCATGTCGAACCGCTCGCGATCGCGCAGGTCCCGCAAGACATCGGCAATCGCGCTAACCGGAACTGCAATAAAGTTCTGTCCGAGATAGCTTTTGAAGCTCAGTTCAACCGAAGGAAAAGCCGCACGCATCCGGTCCGGCAGTTCGCCCTCCCAATCCAGCGTCTGCATCGGATTGGGGGAAGGGGTGTGATGTGGAAGGTTTTCAGCCATAAGGCTCTACCTTCACTTTAGTGCGAGGCGGCAGATCCCTTTTCGGCAACGTCCAACCGCGCTTGTGCGGCGCCAACCGCGTCCATCGCCGATGCGGAAGCCTCTTCCGTATCCCCCCGCTTCAATGCCTCTGAAGCTTCGTCCAATTCCCGCCGCGATGCATCAACATCGATATCTTTCGGCAAATCCGCCCGATCCGCCAGCACCCGCACATGATTATCAAACACCTCGACAAATCCACCCGAAATCGCCAGCACATGCGGGCCACCGCCGCCCTCGTACGTCAGAACGCCCGGCCCGAGCGCACTCAACAGCGGCGCATGTCCCGCCAGAATGCCCATGTAGCCATTCTTGCCCGGCAATTGCGCTTCGGTCACCTGCTCATCGACAAACGAGCGTTCCGGCGTCGCGACTTGAAGTTGAAACGTGTCAGCCATGGCAGTAGAGGCGCTACTAGTCCTTCATCTTCTCAGCCGCTTCGAGTACGTCGTCAATGCTGCCCTGCATGTAGAACGCCTGCTCCGGCAAATTATCGTGCTTGCCTTCGACAACTTCCTTGAAACTCCGTATCGTATCTTCGAGCTTCACATATTTGCCAGGACGTCCCGTGAACTGCTCGGCCACGTGGAATGGCTGTGACAGGAAGCGCTCAATGCGCCGCGCCCGACCGACGGACGCCTTATCCTCATCGCTCAACTCGTCAATACCGAGAATCGCGATGATGTCCTGTAAATCGCGGTATCGCTGCAGCGTCTGTTTTACACGCTGCGCGACATTGTAATGTTCCTCGCCCAAAATGTTGGGATCGAGAATGCGCGAAGTGGACGCCAGCGGATCGACCGCCGGATAAATGCCGCGCTCAGAAATCGCACGCGAAAGATTTGTTGTCGCATCCAAGTGGGCAAACGCCGTAGCGGGCGCCGGATCGGTATAGTCGTCGGCAGGCACGTAAATCGCCTGCACCGACGTGATCGAACCCCGTTTGGTCGAAGTAATTCGCTCTTGCAGATCGCCCATTTCCGTTGCAAGATTCGGCTGGTAACCGACAGCCGACGGCATACGGCCAAGCAGCGCCGAAACTTCGGAACCAGCCTGCGTAAACCGGAAAATATTATCGATGAAGAGCAGCACGTCCTGGCCTTCTTCATCGCGGAAGTACTCGGCGACGGTCAGACCGGTCAAACCCACGCGCAAACGCGCCCCGGGCGGCTCCGTCATTTGCCCGTACACCAGCGCAACTTTCGATTTCCGCCAGTCGTTTGGGTCGACAATGCCCGACTCTTGCATTTCGAGCCATAAATCGTTGCCCTCGCGCGTCCGCTCACCGACGCCCGTGAACACCGACACGCCGCCGTGTTTCATGGCGATGTTATTGATGAGTTCTTGAATAATAACCGTCTTGCCGACGCCCGCACCGCCGAACAGCCCAATTTTTCCGCCGCGCAGATACGGCTCAAGGAGATCGATGACCTTGATGCCGGTCTCGAACATCTCAAGCTCGGTTGACTGCTCATCGAACAGCGGTGCGGAGCGGTGAATCGGAAAGCGCTTCTCCGTCTCGACAGGGCCCTTATTGTCGATCGGCTCGCCGAGCACATTCATCATGCGGCCGAGCGTTTGCTTGCCCACCGGAACAGTAATCGGTCC
>JALYVD010000044.1 GCA_030853405.1 Acidobacteriota bacterium
GGCCGATCAGGCTCTTCCCATCGCTGCTCGCGATCAACTCGTCTATCAGTTCTTTCCTGATTGTCATTCGGTTCTCCCATCTTCCTCTTCTTGAGATCCCCGTTTACACAATCCTTTTTACACCCTCACCAGTCAGCGCATTCCACCTTCGTTGTTGCCGACTCAATCCGGAAGTTTGAAGACTACTGGGTCTCACGCGCCATTGGTGGTCTAACCCACATCTATGTCCCTCACTCCTTAGTACATTGGTTTAAGAATGTGTCGAACTCGCCTCGGGGCCATGGCATTGCTGGCTTGCTCCTGGATTTTCAACCTGCCGGCCGCTGAGACACAACATGCGCCGACAATTGACAAAGCCCGCTTCGAAGCTTACGTGCGCTATGCCGAAGGCTTCACTTCGAAGGTCCAGATTTCAGTTGACGACCCCACGCCGAGCCCGTTCAAAGATTTCTCGAGGATTCTGGTTCATGCGAGCCTGGGATCACAAAAATTCATCCGTACGTATTACGTCACCGCCGATGGTAAGCAGTTTGTGAACGGGTCAATTTGGGAGCTAAACGAGAGTCCCTATCTGGATGTCATTCAGCATCTGCCAACCAGCGGACCGGCGTTCGGTCCAGAGAACGCTAAGGTTACAATCGTTGTCTTCAGTGACTTCGAATGCCCCTACTGCCGCCAACTGGCTCATACGATTCGCGACAACGTGCCCAAGAAATATCCGAACGACGTAAGGGTGATTTTCGAAGACTTTCCGCTGGACGCCATTCACCCTTGGGCGCGTTCCATGGCCGAAGCGGCGCATTGCCTCGGCGACAATAACCCGGCTGCCTTCTGGAACTTCCATGATTGGGTATTCGACCATCAGGAAGAGATAAAGCCTGAAAATCTGCGGGACAAAGTTCTCGGTTACGGCAAAGACCGGGGGCTTGACGCCGCGAAGATCGCCGCCTGTATAGACGGTCATGCCACTGCGAAGGAGGTGCGGGACTCTCAGGAGAAGGCCGATCTGCTGCAGGTTCAGCAAACCCCTACTCTCTTTGTCAACGGCCGTATGCTGAATGGTGCGGTTCCCTGGAGCACTGTGGATGCCGTCGTCCAGCTGGAGCTAAACCGGCCAAAAGATATCGCCGCTGGCGCGATTCCTGAAAAATAATGGGCCATTTTTGCAAAATTCCTCAATCGCAGCCGGTTACTCTAATCTTGGATGAAATTCCTGCCGATACGTAACATCGAGGGCGTTAGTGCCCAACGGAAGAAAGGTCAGGTTATTTCGACTTGCTAACGACGGAAAGTTCCACGAAAAACTCCGCTGTGCGCGCCCTTCGGCTGCCACCTCTAATCCTGCACCCGTTCTCGACTCCCGAGGATACGTCGGTTTTGATGGACAGCTCGCGCGCCAGCCTGGCCTTGCAAGGATTTCTGCCTCGTGAGGAAGACCGCACGGAAGAACTGGGCAGACAACTGCTGCGGGGCCGGTACGCGGAGCTTCGCATGCTCTATTACATAGGAAAAGACCTGATTCGCTGGACGGAGCAATGCACCGAGACAGTTCTTCTGGCGGACGGCTTCGCAGACCGCTGCATCCGGCCCGAGACTTTCGCGGTGCTGTTGGTCCAGTATGTGCCCGAACATGTCAGGACAAAGCTGGTTAAGTGGGGTGTTCTTGATTTCTCGGCCCTGTTTCGCCGATCGATCGGAATGCACTTCGTTTTCTCTGAATTGCCCGTCGCCTCCGGGCTGAATCCTGAATTCCTTCGGCGCTATCACCGTCACCTCGACCAGTGGTATGAACAGCGGCTGCGCGAATCGATCTTCGACCGTCCGGATCCGGATGAGTTCACGTTCGAGTTGTACGCTTCCGGAGAGTACACGATGATGCTCGAGCAAAGCTGGAGCGCCGAGTAAAGATCCCAAGGGCTTAGAATTTAATTTTCCTTCTACTCCCAATGCGCTGCCTGCGAGTTCTGCTTTTATGCCCAGTGCTAGCGCTGCCGATAAAAATCCACGCCTGGAACCAGATGTCCACGGACCGCGCTGGCGCCGTTCAGGAAGCTGCCGAGTTGCAGCAAGGCGGCAAGCTTCCCGAAGCCTCCGCTATCTGGATGCGACTGCTGAAAGCCGATCCGCAAGATGTCCAGGCCATGGTAATGCTAGGCGTTGTGTCGGCGCAGATGAAGCACTATCCCGAAGCGGAGTCGTACTATGCGAGAGCTTTGCGCTTGGATCCGGAAGACCCCGGCATCCTGCTGAATTTGGCTCTTGCGCATTTCAAGGGTACGGATCTTATCGGCGCTATCCCGATTTTGGAGAAGGTTGTAAAACTGCAGCCCGGCAATCGTCAAGCTCAAACTCTCCTTGGCATTTCCTATTACGGCACGCTAAATTTTAAAAAAGCTTTGCCGCTTCTGGAACAGACTCCAGGTGCGCAAACCAATAACGAGTTGCGCCAGATGCTCGCGGAAGCCTATATCTGGACGGGACAATCGGAGAAGGCGGCGGCCATTCTGACTGATCTCCTACGCGATAGCCCCGCTTCTCCCGTGACACATATGTTCCTCGGGCAAGCCTACGACGGGCAGGGGCGCACGGATGACGCCATCCGGGAGTTTCAGGAGGCAACGCGAGCCAAAGACTCAGAGCCAAACGTCCTTTTTTTGGCCTTGGATACCTCTACTGGAAAAACAAGGATTACGAAGAGGCCGAGCGCGAATTTCGCCGCGAGCTCGATCTTGAACCCACTCACGCCGAAGCCCTCGCCTATCTAGGCGACATCGAATTCAAGCGCAACAACACGGGAGAAGCCGAGACTCTCTTTAAAAGAGCCATTCTGCTGCAGCCTGACATCAGGATCGCGCACTATGATTTGGGCATAATTCTACAAGAACGCGGGAAACACCTTGCGGCGGTCCAGCAATTGAGGAAAGCCGTGACGCTCGAGCCGGGCCGCCCGGACGCCCATTACCGTCTGGTCACGTCGCTGCGCGCACTGGGATTGAATTCCGAAGCTGCGGCAGAATTGAAAATGGTTCGAACTCTTCACGAGAACACCACCGAGGATGCAATCTACAAAATCACTGGCCCCACGGCGCTTAAACCTTAGATCCGCTGCAGCACCTCACCAAACGGTTGTCGCAACGACGCGCGGATGACCACTCGCTCCGTGCACAACGGGAACTTCCAAAACGATTTGCAGATTTTTCTTCTGCCAGTCTGTTGGGAAATGCCCCAAGGCTTCGCTGAAATACTCCGGATTCGTGATAAACTCACCCGCAGCGACCGTTCCGTACTGCGTGATCCCGGCCGCGATGACCAGCATGCGGTCTGTTTCGCGGTCCCTCACCCTGCTGATCAACGCGTAGTCGGTGGAGATATTCCAGTCGGGCCACGCGTTAGTCAGTTTCCAGTTTGTCCGCTCGGGATGTTCCCGGTCACGAATCATCTCCGTAATCCCAGCGGGATCGTTGAAATTTTTATAAAATGAGAAGCGCAGTTGGTTTCCGAAACGGAGCGTCCAGTCGTTATCGAAAGCGCCAACCAGAACGGCAGGATGTTCCCGAAGGTCTTCAAAGGTTGTGGCGAGACTACCTCACAAATAATAGGGAGTACCGCGTTTCTCGAAGAACGTGGCCAGGCGCAACAGACATGTGGCGTCGCCGAGCGCCATGTAGCGGTCTGGCATTGGGACCAGTTCATTCAGCGGAATGAGTTGCTGCTCAGCCGCGACGGCTGCAGCGGACGGATGCTCCATAAGAGCGGAGAGAGCTGCCTGTTTCTTATCCGAGCGGAAATTGTAAGCCGGAGGCTGGCCCAAACAAATAAGCACGCTCGGAGCGGATGCCGGGCGCGCCCAAAACTGATCAAGCGGTGACCGTTTCATCCGGTACGCGATCAGGACAGAGCCCAAAAGGACAAGCGCCGCTATGGCGACAACAAGCAACGGGATGCGCCGCGAACGCTTCTCATCAATTCGGTAGGCGGCTGGCGGCGCGTCCGGAACGTGAAACTCCGGCACATACGACCCCGGCAAAAGAGCGATCCTAATCTCTCCATCGTGTCCTGGCTCTTGGTAATACTGAGCCAGTTTCTTACGGGCTTCCCCCGCTGTTGCCCGCACGACGGGGTCCTGATTCGTATCGTAATCAGGTTCGCGGGCGAATACAGCCACCCCGAGTGTCCGCTCCTTAAACGCGCTGGTGTCTCCCGCGAGAGTCTTGTCCGTAACGTACTGGAGCAACAACTGACAGCGGCGGCTTGTTCGAAACTGCGGACTCGCCAAAAGGCTATCCAGTTGAGTTCGGATTCTCGCAGCATCGGCTGGCGAGAACTGACCCGGTTCGCAATCCCCTGCGGGATGCTTGGAGCTTTTCGTCAAACCCAACTTTTCCGCCTTAAAAATGCCCGGCTAGTACGTATTATACGTGAGGTTACCTGCCCTTGTAACCGGCCCTGAAAAGCCCGATAACAAAGGCGAATTGCCGTAGCGTCCCGTATGCGCCTTACTTGTCGTTCGAGCCGTCCTTACACTGCTCCGAAGATAAGCCACGGCCATCCTTTCTGGGCGCTCGTTTTGGGGTTGCCGTGGAAATCCATCTAGTTTCAGGGAGAAACGAACGTGAAACAAACACGACGATCCTATCGTCTGCTGTTCCTGGCGCTCCTACTTGGGTTCGCCTTTCACGCATTTGGCCAAGAAGCCACAATCCTCGGTACCGTCACCGACCCATCTGGCTCCGTCATTCCAAATGCAACAGTAACCATCACAAGTATTGATACAGGACAGGTCTACCCCGGTAAGACCAACGACTCCGGTCAATACTTAATGCCAGCTTTGATCAACGGCAAATATAAAATCAAAGTGGAAGCCTCTGGTTTTAAGGCTTCAGAACGCAACGACATCGTCCTTAACGTCGGTGATCGTGCGCGCGCCGATTTTCAGATGCAAGTCGGCGACACCAGCGTCACGTTGAACGTCGAGGCCGACGCCGTTAAGGTACAGTCCGACTCCAGCGAGGTTAGCGACGTCATCACCGGTCAGCAGGTCACACAGCTTGCCACGAACGGACGCAGCATCTATTCATTGACTACCCTTCTGCCGGGTGCTTCCGGCAATCAAGGCGACTTCCAGGCCCCCACAGCCGTAAGCGGCGACAACAATGTCAGCTTCAACGGCATGCGAAAGTCCTCCACCCTCTATCTAGTAGATGGCGGTGAGGATCTCGATCGCGGCGGCTCTGGCAACATCAGTATCCTGCCTTCCATCGATGCAGTGGGCGAGTTCAGAGCACTCACTTCCAACTACAGCTCGGAATTCGGTCTCGCTTCCGGCGCGACATTCACGCTGGTGTTCAAATCGGGGACCAAGGACTTCCATGCGGGAGCCTGGGAGTTCGCACGCAATGACGCACTCGACGCCGGCAATTACTTCACCAACGCTGCAGGGAAGACACCTCCGAAACTCAGATCCAACACCTATGGGTTCAACGTCGGCGGCCCGGTATTCATTCCTAAGCTTTATAACAAAGACAGGAATAAGACATTTTTCTTCTACAACATGGAATGGCGCAAGCTCATTCAGGGCCAGAGTTTGAATCAGACTGTGCCGCTCACCGGTGAATATGGCGGCATTTTCCCGAGTTCCTCCGTGATTCATGTTCCAAACGCCAACCAGTTGTCTGCGGCGCTCATCGCAAAGTACGCCGCGCTCGGTCTGTCTCCGGGGCAAGCCTTTCCGGGCAATGCGATTCCGAGTTCGCTGCTCGATTCGAACGCTCAGCTCTTGCTGAAAACAGGCATCTTCCCGTCACCGAATAACGGCG
>JALYVD010000054.1 GCA_030853405.1 Acidobacteriota bacterium
AGGAGGCCTATAGCGGGTTTAGGTTGGCGGCAATATAGAATAAAATCGCCTTTCAGCAGTCGAAAATAGGGCTAAGATTTAGTACTTGGAATGGGTAATCACAGTGTCTTGCAACGCCTACGCCCGGTGCTGAGGTTCAGGTTCGCGGCGCGATGACCAGCTAAACTGGAAAGATCCGTTAGCAGGATGCCGAAAAACTCTGGGACAGGGAACGTTTTCCACTCGCAAGAAACATATCTCCTTGATTGCAGACTCGCGGCGCGAGGGAAAACGAACCCAGTCCCGGTTTTTTGGCATCGCGTTAGTTCTACATGAAACAGCTTGTAAATGACGTTTACAAATATAGGGAATTGATCTGGGCTCTGGCGATCAAGGACCTCACGATTCGCTATAAGCGCTCGGTTCTTGGGTTTCTGTGGGCCTTGCTGAACCCGATGCTGTTGATGATTGTGCTCACGGTTGTGTTTTCGAAGATCATGCCGATCGCGATCGCTCACTATCCGGTGTTCTTGTTGAGCACGCTGGTTCCCTGGACGTTTTTCGCGCAGTCGCTCACGTACGCGGTGGAGTCGATTGTGGGAAATGCCGACCTGATAAAGAAGGTCGCGGTGCCTAAGGTGGTGTTTCCGGTCGCGGCCGTTCTGTCTAACCTTGTAAACCTGCTGCTCTCGTTGATTCCGCTGGCGCTGATTGTGCTTGTGCTGCGGCATCCGTTCCACTGGACGTGGATTTTCCTGCCGATCCCTATTCTCGCTCTGGCGATTTTTACGATGGGCTTCAGCTTCTTCTTTGCAAGCGCTAACGTTTTCTACCGCGACATCGCGCACGTCGTTCAGATCGTAATTCAGCTCTGGTTCTATGTCACGCCCATCATCTACACGCTTGACGTATTTAGCGCTCAGTATCGCTGGATGTTCAAGCTGAATCCGGTGATCTACGTTCTGAACGACTTTCGCATGTTTGTCTATTACGGGCAGATGCCGAGCTTGTTATCTGTGTGCGGCTCGTTTCTGTGCGCGTTCGTGGCTTTCTTTATCGGCTATTCGGCATTTCGGAAGCATCAAGCGGAGTTTGTGTTTTACGTTTAGTTGTTAGTTTTAGTTATTCATGCGGCTAAGTTCAACAGTGATCGAAGTAGAGAATCTTACGCAGAGGTTCCGCCTGATTCATGAGCGCCCCGACACGTTACGGGAATTGTTCACAAAGAAATTCCGGAGTAAGTCGAACATTCACAATTTTGAAGCGCTAAGGAATGTTTCGTTCAATGTCTATCATGGCGAAATGGTCGCCATCGTGGGCGCGAACGGCTCGGGAAAAAGCACGCTGTTGAAGGCGGTGACGGGCGTCTACCGGCCATCTGAAGGCAGGGTTGAAGTGAAGGGCAGCATGGCGTCGCTGCTCGAACTGGGCGCCGGCTTTCATCCCGAGTTGACGGGACGCGAGAATATTCTCCTCAACGGTTTGCTGATGGGTTATAGCAAACGGCAGATGCTGGCGCGCGAGGACAAGATCAGAGAGTTTGCCGGAATTGGCGAGTTTATCGACGTTCCGGTGAAACAGTATTCCTCGGGCATGTACATGCGGCTGGCGTTTGCCGTTGCGACGGAAGTGGATCCCGATATTTTGGTGATCGACGAAATACTTGCGGTGGGCGATACGGCATTTCAATCGAAGTGCTTCGACCGGCTGAAGAATTTCCGGGCAGCGGGCAAGACGATCTTGTTTGTCACGCATAGCGTGCAGCAGGTTCTCGCGTACTGCGACCGGGCCATTCTTCTGAGATCTGGAGACATGATTTTGGATGGCACGCCGGAAGCGGTCGTGGAAGAGTACGCTCCGGGGACGGTGGCTGCCGCGGCGGCTGCGGCGGAGGCGAATACTCGGTTTCTGGAATCGGTCCAGCAGTAAGCTGGCAGGCGAAAACGCCGGGATATTCATGGCGGGGAGGTCTGGCGGCCGTCCGCAAAACGTCCCACTCTTCTCCGCAGCCGGCGCCATACGATCCCCAATCTCACGCACGCCCTGGGTGATCGAATCGGAGATCACGCCGTAGATTCCGACGTCCGCTGAAGCCGCTGGACAATCGCATATCCATGAATCCGTCTGAGGGCGGCGATCTTCAGGATCAACATACCGAGCGTCCCTGCGAACTTTTGGGATTTGACCTCGCTCACGCTCGGAGGCTCGGCATCGGCGTTAACATCCTTTTGAGGGATCAGCTTTGCACGAGCTGCCGAACCAGTTTTTCGATTGCCGTCTGCGGCGATTCGCAAAGGCCGCTGTGCACGGGGGATACCTGGATCATCGTGCTGCGTGGCGCCACTAGCCAGTGAAAGCGCTCTCGCTGAGATAACTGGGCCATGGGACCCGCACCGGCTTCGCCATGACATACCTTCGCAAAGGCCTCCAGATGCGCTCGCACGAGCATTAGATCCAGGTCCGGGCACAGCGCGTGTAATCGGCTTTCGTCAACGTAGATCTGAGCGCAGAGAAAGCGCCGCTCCAGGCAAAACAGAATAATTCCGGCGTTGAGGAACTCCTCGCGGTCCACGCGCGGCACCACACGAAGAACTGCGTAATCAAAGGAACTCAGCGCGGGCACGCAATGCCTCCTCTACAAAGTTCGAAGACGCTTTCAGACGATTAAGAAAATAATGGACGTACCCGGCTCGTTTTTCACCGGGTGTATTGAGTCCGGGTACCGGCAGCAGCCATTCATCGGGAACGAAGCCGACGATTTCCGTCAATACGGATTCCGTCAATAGCGATTGGAAAGCAGCGTCGATTTCGGCGATCTTCGATGCCGTGGGGAGTAGAACGTGCTGCCGGACCGCCGCAAACGGAGACGTTGCCGCCTTGTCGATATCCGGCCAGTTGTGGTGAAAGTACAGCGCCGCACCGTGATCTATAAAGTGCAGGGACTTGTGCCAGTAGAGCAGATTTGGATTGCGCGCTGTCCGGTCTACATTGGTGACGAAGGCATCGAACCACACGGCTCGCGAAGCCAGGTCAGGCGAGGCCGAATCTCCCGCCGCAGGATCGAACATCACCGAACCGGGCAGATAATCGAGCGCCAGATTCAGCCCCACGCTAGCGCGTAGCAGGCAGCGAATTTCTTCGTCTGGTTCGTTGCGTCCAAGGGCCGCGTCCACATCGACAAACACCAACTCCGGCACGTTCAGTCCGAGCGCGCGTCCGATCTCGCCCGCAATCAACTCGGCTACGAGCGCCAATGGGCCTTGGCCAGCGCCGCGAAACTTTAACACGTATAGACCCAGGTCGTCCGCTTCGACAATCGCCGGAAGCGAACCGCCTTCACGAAGCGGGGTTACATAGCGAGTGGCGCGAACAGTTCGCAGCATGGCTTAGACGACCTGACGCCGCGCCATGCGGATTCCGAGCCTGATATAACCTGCGCCGCTCCAAGTGGTGAATAACGTCGTTAGGATGAGCGCCAAGATTTCCAGTAAGTGGAAGAACCCGAAGGGCACGGCCGCGTACAGAAGAACTAGTAATACGAAGACGATCTGAAAGAACGTGCTGACCTTTCCGATCATGGATGGCGCGAACTTGCGGATGTTCCGGAAGATTCTGACCAGCAGCGCGCCCGTGACAATCACCACGTCTCTGCCCATCACCAGAACTAGGAGCCACAGCGGTATCAGCCGTACGTAGGCGAGCGCGAAGAACAATGTGACCAGCATCAGCTTGTCGGCCATCGGATCCAGGATGGCGCCCAGTTTGCCCATAACGCCAAGTTTCCGTGCCGCGTAGCCATCGAGCCAGTCCGTCACGCCAGCGAGGACGACAATGCGTAGAGCGGTCTCAAAACTCGATTGGACGATGAGCCAGACGAGCACCGGCGATAGGGCGACGCGGAGAAGCGTCAGTAGATGCGGAATCCGTCGCAATATCCGATCTTAATAGGCCCGGCTTCGCGCGCCTGTTTTGCTAGGAAACCATGGCGCGAACGCGCTGATTTAGCGTGACAATCTCGTATAGCGATTCGTCGGACATAATCTTGTTGACCAGAGCCGCGTGCATGGCGTGCCCGGCCTTTTCAGCCACAACGCGCCCCAGGAGGGGCTTGCCGATCAGCGCGAGGTCTCCTATGAGGTCGAGAGCTTTGTGACGGCAGCACTCGTCTTCAAAGCGGAGTCCGCTGGGGTTGGCGATGCCGTCGCGGGTAAAACACACGGCGTTATCGAGCGTCGCGCCGCGAATCAAGCCCATGTCGCGCATCTGGTCCAGTTCGTATTCGAAACCGAAGGTGCGGGCCGGGGCAATTTCGGCGGCGTAAGACTCGGGCGTGATATCAAGCTCCAGATTCTGCTCGCCCACGAGCGGGTGGTTAAAAAAGCTGTGACATTCCAACTGGAAGCGGTCTGAAGGGAAAATAGCAACTCGCTTTCCGTTAGATTCCACGCTAACGGGTTCGATGATTTTCAGATAGCGGCGGGGCCGTCGGTGCTGCTGTATTCCAGCGCGGCGAATTAGTTGGACAAAGGGGAGGCCGCTGCCGTCGAGAATAGGTACTTCCAGATTGTCCAGCTCTATGTAGGCGTTATCGACGCCCATGCTGTAGAGGACGCTGAGCAGATGCTCGGTCGTCGAGATGAAAATGCCGCGTGGATGCATCAGGCTGGTGGCGTAGCTGACGCGCTCGACGAATTCCCAACTAGCGGGAATTTGCGTGTTTTCGAGGTCGGTGCGGATGAAGACGATTCCGGTAGCGGCGGGCGCTGGAGTAATCCGCAGCCGTACGGGGGCGCCGTGATGAAGCCCAATTCCTTTTATTTCAACGGGGCGGCGAATCGTTGTCTCGCAAGTCATCTAAATGCCAACCAGCATAGCAGCTTTTCGTCTAAGGAGCTGATAGCAGGCGGCTTAGGAGTTAGGCAGTGTGGCGTTATTGCGACATTAACGAGCAAAAGAGTAAGGAATGTAGCCGTTCTGCCGCAAACAATCTGAAAGGCACTTCCGAGACAGCGTCAAGGCAACTTGACTATGTGTAAAGTAAGCTGTACTATTTGGCTGAAGGTCGATATGGTAAATCAAAACACACGAAGAGTCGGCGGCAGAGTGTCCGAGTCGAGCAGCGCCATGCTACTTGCCGGAACGATGGGTATGCGTACTCCGGCTGAGAAGCGATATGCGATTCGTTGCTCGGTTGCTCTACTGATTTTTTTGTTGTGGCCGGTGTCTCTTGGGATCTGGGCAGGGCCGTCGCGGTTCAAGCTGCTGACCGGAATGGTACCGGGCGTCATAGCTCTGTACATCGTGTGGCAATTTAAAATTTACTTGAAGAGCCTGGATGAACTCGCCCGGAAAATTCAGTACGAAGATGGCCTGGACCTATTTGATTGGCATGGCCATGTGGGGTTTTCTATTCGGATTGACTGGCGTGGGCGGCTGGCAGCTTCCGGGATCTCGATGGTTCGGGCTTGCGTGGGTTCTGCTCCTGGAACCGATACGTGGAATAGTGCTCTACAAGTTCGCGCGCCGCTATATTGATGAACAATAGCCTCCGTATTCTCCGCGCCGAGCGAAGGCTCTCGCAGGGGGATCTGGCGCAAGTTCTTGGAGTTTCACGCCAGACCGTGAATGCTCTCGAAACGGGCAGATATGATCCCAGTCTTCCTCTTGCGTTCAAAATCGCCGGCTACTTCGGCAAAAGCATAGAGCAGATCTTTGAGCCGCGACTGGACGGCCAAGAGTCCGGCTGGAAGGGAATGTGAGGCTAAATGCCTGCGCCGCTTTTGCCGGGTTGTAAGGCCAGCTTCGAACCGCGCTGGCCTTTCTCAATGCATCCCTGTGATGAAATAAAGGTTCAATGAGAAGAAGAATCCGTTCGACGACGATCCTGTGCGTGCGCCGCAACGGCAAAGTGGTTTTAGCGGGCGACGGCCAAGTTACCATGGGCAGCGAAGTTTTGAAAAGCGGAGCGCGCAAGCTTCGGCGCCTATATAACGGGAAGATCATATCCGGTTTTGCCGGATCGACCGCGGATGCGTTCGCCTTGTTTGCGCGATTCGAATCGAAGCTGGAGCAACACAGCGGCAATCTCGCGCGAAGTGTAGTGGAACTTGCGAAAGAGTGGCGCACTGATCGCATGCTTCGGCATTTGGAAGCCTTACTGCTGGTGGCGGATATTCAGAATATGTATATCGTCAGCGGCACCGGCGATGTGATCGAGCCGGACAGCCCTATCGCGGCGATTGGCTCAGGTGGGCCGTTTGCAAAGTGCGCGGCTATTTCTTTACTTGAGAATACGAACCTTGGCGCTCGTGAAATCGTCGAGAAGTCGATGAAGGTGGCGGGCGACGTTTGCATTTACACGAACGACAACGTAACGTATGAGGAACTGTCGTAATGGTGATTTATCTTCCGCAGCAATCCTCCGACGAAGCTCCGCTGCTTGATGAACTGACGCCGCGCGAAATCGTGGCGGAACTGGACAAGCATGTCGTCGGTCAAGCGGATGCGAAGCGTTCCGTTGCAATAGCGCTGCGCAATCGTGTGCGCCGGCAGAAGCTCGATCCCGAAATGGCCGAAGAGGTCATGCCCAAGAACATCCTGATGATTGGGCCCACGGGCGTCGGAAAAACTGAAATCGCGCGGCGGCTGGCGAAGCTGGCGAACTCCCCGTTTCTTAAAGTAGAAGCCAGTAAGTTCACCGAAGTTGGTTACGTGGGCCGGGATGTTGAATCGATGATTCGAGATCTGGTCGATGTCGGTATCGATATGGTGCGCGAGGAGCGGCTGGAGCAAGTTGCGGACCGTGCGGAGCAGCAGGCGGAAGAGCGATTGCTCGATTTACTGATGCCGCCGCAGCCGGAAGCCACGGAAAGCGTTGAGCGTACCCGCGAGAAACTGCGTGAAAAACTTCGCGCGGGCAAACTCGACGACCGCATGGTTGAGGTGGATGTCAAAGAGCGTGGTCCCACGTTTGAAGTTTCGACGAACGGGAACATGGAGGAGATGGACATCAATTTGAAAGATGTCATCCCCGGTCTCTTCGGGCCACGTACACGGAAGCGCAACATGCGGGTTTCGGAGGCGCTCGAATATTTGATTCAGGAAGAAGAGCAGAAGCTAATCGACATGGACCAGGTCACGCGCATTGCACTGGAGCGCGTGGAACGAAACGGGATCATTTTCCTGGATGAAATCGACAAAATAGCCGGGCGCGAAGGTGGGCACGGACCCGACGTCAGCCGCGAAGGCGTGCAGCGCGATATTCTTCCTATCGTGGAAGGCACGACGGTTAATACGCGCCATGGTTTTGTCCGAACCGACCACATTTTGTTCGTGGCGGCGGGCGCATTTCACGTATCGAAGCCGTCAGACCTGATACCCGAGTTACAGGGCCGTTTTCCGATTCGCGTTGAATTGAAATCGCTGACGGAAGCCGATTTTATACGCATTCTGAAGGAGCCGAAGTCGGCGCTGGTGAAGCAGTATATCGCTTTGCTCGACACCGAGGGCATTAAGCTGACCTTTTCGGAAGATTCGCTGACCGAAATAGCGAAAATCGCCGCTCAAGTGAACGAGTCGACTGAAAACATCGGTGCTCGCCGCTTGCACACGATCATGGAGAAACTGCTCGAAGAGATTTCCTTCGAGGGTCCCGATCTGAAGAAGAAAAACGTCAAGATCGATGCCGTGTACGTTCGCAAGCAGTTGATGGACATTGTTAAGGATCAGGACCTCAGCAGGTATATTCTCTAGTGCACCGTGGGCTTTTCGCACTTGCTTCAATTCTTGTTTTGAGCGGCTGCGGATATGTGGGGCCGATTGTCCCTCCTTCACCGGAAATTCCAAAGGCCGTTTCGAATGTGAACGTGGTTGAGCGAGGCGATCGCCTGGAGATCACGTTTACAGCTCCCGTCACCACTACGGACAGCCGCCAGATTAGAAAGTTTTCGGAGATTGAACTTTGCATTGGGCCGGAGCAGCACCCGTTTCATCTTGAGCAGTGGGAGGCGGCGGCCAGGGCCTACGAAATTCCCGTTCCCGCCCCAAGGGATGAGGACGATACGAAACCTGTTGCTATGTCGTTTGAAATCCCGGCTGCGGATTGGAGCGGGCGGGAGGTGGCGGTCGCGGTGCGCAGTGCGGTTAAGAGCGGGAAGAATTATTCTTCGTGGTCGAACGTAGTGCACATGGCTGTAGCGCCGCCGCTGCCTCCGCCGGAACTCTCGGTTGAAGCAACTGCGCAGGGTTACAAATTGAACTGGGACAATGAAGGAGCTAGCGTCAAGTACCGTGTTTTCCGGCGGGGTCCAGCGGACAAATCGCCTGTCCAGATCGGTACGGCCGATAAACCGGAGTATCTGGATCAAACTTCGCAGTGGGATACGCCGTACACGTACAGTGTCGCCGCGGCAAATGGGCCAGTGGAAAGCCTGGTTTCGAATCAGGTAGCGGTGAACCAACCAGATACATTTCCGCCTTCTATTCCGTCAGGGATTGCAGCTCTCGCCGCGGCGGATTCGGTTGAATTGTCCTGGCAGCGAAGCCCTGAATCGGATTTGAAGGGATACTATGTTTACCGGGCCGTTGACGGCGGCGCGTTCGACCGTCAGGGCGATTTGGTTATGTTGCCGGCCTACAGCGATCACAACGTTGAGCATGGAAAGACGTATCGGTACGAAATTAATGCTGTTGACCAGAAGGGGAACCCGAGCGCGAAATCAGCTCCAGTTGAGGTCGAGTTTCCATAGTGGGTTAGCGGATTAGAATCACCCGATCAGCGATCTGTTGCGAGTCTTTCCAGGACCGATCCGCTGTCGCGGCCATTGCATTCGAAATAATAGCCTGCGTAAGACACGCGCGATCACCCAACGACAATCCCTTATCGACCAGGTGAGCGATCTCGCCAGACCGGTAGGCCGCTGATTCGTCCCAGGGCAGCACTCGCAAGTTGAGGAGCCGTAGTTTC
>JALYVD010000060.1 GCA_030853405.1 Acidobacteriota bacterium
TTTCCTGAGCGATCCGGGCAAGCGGCTCTATCACGCGTTCTTCTCCTGGGACGACCACTGGGTTGTTTTCAAGAGATCGCTGGATTGGACTCACAGCGAATTGGTGATTGCTCCTGTAAGGAATGGCTCGGCCGGCGCCCAGAACGAGTGGGTGGTGGTCACCGATGGCAAGTATTCCGATGACAAGCCGCAATTCTCCGCTGATGGCAACACGCTGTACTTCACCTCGAACCGCGACGGCTACCTGTGTATCTGGGCTGTCCGGCTGAATCACGCAACCAAACGCCCCGAGGGCGCTCCATTCGCGATTCAGCACTTCCACAATGCCGAAGGATGGTATTCGATGGCTTACAACTCTTTCGCCGTCGCCCTTAGTGTCGCTCGCGAAAAGATGGTGACCAATTTAGTCGAGCCGCGCAGTGATATCTGGATGATGAAGCTGGAGTAGACTCCCGGTCAGTGGATAGCGTTCTGGTTCATGGCCTGATAGTCTTGGCGATCCCAGTGTGCTTTCATCAGGCCGCGCGGGGTATGGGAACTTCCCAACAAATGCCCGGCTTCATGCGCCGCCGCATAAGCAAGCACCACCATCCACGGGACGCCAGCGGCAGCGGCTTGCTCCTGCACCGGCTGCAGGAAGACGCTGGCATACGTCCCGGTCCGCGGACCCACGAACGCTTCGCCTAAAAGCGCCCGGTCGCGGATTTGGCTCCTTTGCGTTTTACCGGGAAGAATGCGAATTTCCAGGCTCTCCCATTTCCCGTTGGGGTTCTCACAGAAATGCTTATGCCCGGTATCGCAAACCATTACTCGAACAGGCAATCTCTCCGAAACGATCCGTTCTATAGAGGATGAGAGCTGACGGACCGTTCTCTCGCTCAGTCCGGCATAATCGTAGATCCAAATGTTCAGCGTGCGAACTTGCGCGAAAGCCGGGTCTCGTCCGCCAATTAGCGCAAGGGAAAGGAAGAAAACAGACCGGCCCAGGTTTGACATGGACCGAGACTGACTGGAATATCACTAGATAAAAATGGCGTGGACCTGACATAAACGTCTTTTGTTTATCCGGCAGGTGTGACGAGCTAAATTATTGAATCTAAGCAATGTACAGTTCTATATTCCCGGGCGTCACCGGCGCCATTTGACCCCCTAACTTGAAACGCCTGCCGAGAAAGGCGATAATGTCGATATACATAAGGGCTTTCCTGAAAAGGATCCTGGACCGCAGCACCCCATGAAAACCAGCAACGCTCTCTGGCGAGAGAAATTAGCGGACCGCATTGCACCCGTTTTGGCCAAGGAACTCGACGTATACGACAACGAGATCACCTTAAAAAAACAAGGCAAAATTGAGGATAAGGTCTTCGGTGAAACCCGTTTGCGCAGGGGTTCTTACGGCCAGCGTTATGACAACGGCCGCCGCCACGACGGGCGAACCACGCAGCAGATTCCCTTTCCCTCCGGCGAACTGACCAAAGGTGTCCAGACCATGTGGGATGCCCCTGGGATGCAGCGCATCAAGATCCCATTCGGCGGCCTGAATACCTCGCAGCTTGAAGTTCTGGCCGAACTGGCGGAAGAATACTCCGATAACATCGCCCACATCACCACCCGCCAGGACGTCCAACTCCACTTCGTTCACATTGAAGACACGCCCTCTTTGATGAGGCGTCTCGCCGCCGTCGGAATCACCACGCGCGAAGCTTGCGGAAACACCGTGCGCAACGTAACCGGTTGCCCCATCGCCGGTGTCTGCCGCGACGAAGTTTTCGATGTCACGCCCTACGCCAAGGCCTGCACCTATTTCATGTTGGGCCACCCCGACACCCAGAATTTCGGCCGAAAGTTCAAAATTTCCTTTTCCGGCTGCGCCGACAAGCCCTGCGCCCTCGCCCGCATCCACGATTTCGGACTGATCGCAACCACTCGCGAAGTCAATGGCGAAACTAAACGCGGCTTCGAACTTTATGTTGGCGGCGGCCTTGGTCCAGTGCCGTATCAGGCTAAGCTATTCACGGATTTCCTGCCCGAAGAAGAGTTGCTCCCGACCGCTCAGGCTATCGGCCGCGTCTTCGCCCGCCTCGGCGAAAAGAAGAATCGCAATCGCGCCCGCATGAAGTTCGTCGTAGATAAACTCGGCATCGAGGAATTCAAACGCGTAGTAGCTGAAGAGCGCGCTATTCTCCCGTACGATTCCCGCTGGACGGACTATCTCAAAGACGTTGCAAGCTACGAAGAAACGGCTCTTAAACCCGGAGCGCCGCTGATCCAAATCGAAGGCGCAAAGCCGGACAATTTCGACCACTGGCGCGAGACCAACGTCTATAAGCAGAAGCAGAACGGCTATTCGACCGTCACCATTGCGCTGCCTTTGGGCGACATAACGGCAAATCAGCTGCGCGCCCTTGCCGATATCTCCCGCAAGTACGTCCGCGAGACCATCCGCACCACGGTTGAGCAGAACCTCGTTTTGCGCTGGGTGAGCGAAGCCGACCTCCCGGCCATCTATAAGGAACTGCGCGAAGCCGAACTTAACGCTTCAGGCGCGGGTACGATTGCGGATGTCGTTGCCTGCCCCGGCAGCGACACTTGCAAACTCGGCATCGGCTCATCGAGAGGGCTAGCCGCGGAACTGCGCCACAATATCGCGGAGAAGAACGGCAGTCTTAACAAGGCTATCGAGAACCTGCGAATCAAGATCAGCGGCTGCTTCAACTCCTGCGGTCAACATCACATCGCGGACCTTGGTTTCTATGGCGTCAGCCGTAACAAGAATGGCTATCAAGTGCCGCACTTCCAAGTCGTTCTGGGTGGACAGTGGACTGAAAACGCCGGTGCTTACGGACTGGCGATCGGCGCCGTACCCTCCAAGCGAATTCCCCAGACGGTGGAGCGCATCACCACCCGCTTTGTGGCGGAGCGTCAGTCTGAAGAGTCCTTCCAGGCTTTTGTGAAGCGTATTGGCAAGGCCGAGTGCAAACGCATGTTGGAAGATCTGATGGAAGTTCCGCCACATGCCGTCGATCCGTCTTTTTACACCGACTGGGCAGACGCGCGGGAATTCACTCTCGGCGATATGGGGATCGGCGAGTGCGCCGGTGAAGTGATTTCGCCCATTGATTTCCAACTGACCGCCTGCGAGCGCGAAGCCTTCGAGGCCCAGCTCGATCTGGAGCGCGGCGAAACTGAAAAAGCCGCCCGTGGCGCTTACGAATGCATGCTGCACGCCGCCGCCGCACTGCTCGACTGGAAATTCTTCGCGCACACCGCCGAACCCGACGGCATCGTTTCCGAATTCCGGACCCGCTTCTACGACACGCAGCTATTCTTCGACCCCTACGTCGGCGGCAACTTCGCCAATTACTTCTTTCGGGCTCACGAAAACGCCAATATCCCGAGCACCCCCGAATCTGCACACCAGCTTGTAGAAGAAGCGCAGCTCTTCATTGAGGCCTGCCATAGTTGCCATCTGCGCTTGTCGGCTCAACCGGCGGCAACGGCATCGGTATAAGGCATCATGAACATCGATCACCTGAATGTGAAGGTCTTCGCGCAGCAGCCAATCGAAATCGAAGTCGGCGACGCACTCCCGGTCTTTCATCGCTGGATACAAGAAGCGGTCCTCGATGAAGTGCTCATCGACGTTACCGAATACGGTCACGTACCATCGGGTCCAGGTGTGCTCTTGATCGGTCACGATTCGAATTACAGTCTCGATCTCACTTTCAATCGCCTCGGGCTCCTCTATAACCGCAAGACGCCCTCCGAAGGCACGCTAAAGGACAAGCTGTTGAAGGCGTTCGGGTCGGCTCTAATCGCTTGTAGTCATCTCGAAGAGGAAGAGCCTTTCCGCGGAAAGCTTAAGTTCAACGCCGGGAACTGCGAACTGATCGTGAATGACCGGCTGCTCGCTCCGAACACGCCGGAGACATGGGACGCGCTCCGTCCAGAGCTCGAGAAATTCTTCGATGGACTGTACGGCCCCGGAAGCTATACGTTGAAGCACGTGGGTGAACCACGCGAGCGCTTCCGCGTAGACGTTCAGGCGAAGGCCTTCATTGAAGTGAAGTCGTTGATCGAAACCTTCGAACCGGTTTAGGCCAGACCCTTGATCACAGGGGGTGTTCTAAACTGAAGTGGATTGATGGCCGAATCTGACGCGTCCAGCGCGGTAGTTCTGTCTCCGGCTGAACGCACGTTGCCGACAAAAGTTCAGGGTCTGAAGCGGAGAGATTACGCGATAATTCCAGCACTCATTGTCCTCTCGGCGCTCTTAACCGGCTGTTTATCCGAAATACTGGCGAGAACGTTATGGCCTGCCCGGATGGACGACCCATGCTTCCTGAGCGACGCTACGGCCGGACCGCACCACAGGGCTAATTGCTCAGTTTCGTTTAAAGGCCCCGAAACCTCGCCGGTGACTTTGCGATTCAATGACTGCGGATACCGCTCTGTTCATTCCTGCAAAGCGCCTCTCGCGCCCGGTACGGTGCGGATTGTGCTGCTTGGATCCTCGGATGTGATGGGTTACTACACCCGTTACGAACAAACGTTCGGGTCGGAATTAGAAACTGAAATCCGAAGCTATACGGGAACCGCCGTGGAAGTCCAAAACATGGCCTGCGACTTTTTTACGCCGGGCGATGCCGTTAAACGCCTACGTGAAATTATCGACCTCCATCCATCACTTGTTGTGTATCCATTAACGCGGAACGATGTTCAGCACTCTGGGCCGCCGCAGTGGGTGCGCGTCCCTTGGACAACGCGCCTTATCGCCCGAAGTAGGGCTGTTCTCATGGGGCAGCATTTCCTGTACGGGGACGACCGCGTGTATCTCCGGCAATTCCTCGCTAACCGGCAGGCCTCTGGCTTCCTTCGCACGCCACTGCCCAAAAGATGGAAGAATTATCTCGTAGATGCCGACGTTTCGCTTGGACGCCTCACCGACGGCTTGCACGCAAGCGGTATCCAACTGCTTCTAGCGGCGCTTCCGCAACAGGCTGAGACGGCTTTACTCTCCTCAAACGAAATTCCACCCGGTCTGGATCCTCATCAGTTTGCCCGTCTGATCGGCGAAATTGCAAAACGGCGCCGAGCGTCGTACATTGATATCGATCCTAAGTTCACAAAGAAAGCCGGGACCGGTGAATTTTATTACCGGGTGAACGCCCATTTGAAGCCGGAAGCTCATCGAGAGGTTACCGCGGTCTTAGCTCCTAAAATAGTGAAGTTAGTACTGGCCTCGCACCGGGAAAGATCTTGACAGCGTTCCAGCCAAGTGGAAGGCCTTCTATTTTGTACCGCGCGCCGGAATAACAGCCTTATAGTAAGACCTCTGCTCGTTCTTGCCGCCAGCCCGTTCGAACAGCGGATGTTTGATCAATCCGAGCTTGTGGAAGAAGTATTTCATCGTTGTGCCAAGCACGCCGAGCCCGTAGCGAACACTCCGGCGGAAACTGATGGAGGAAGCTTCCTTGAAGTACTTCGTGGGACAAGAGACCTCGCCAATCCGAAATCCGAACATGACCGCCTGCGCGAGCATTTCATTATCAAACACAAAATCGTCGGAGTTCTGCGAGAGAGGTAGTGCCTCCAGCACACGCCTGTCAAAAGCGCGAAATCCCGTGTGGTATTCCGAGAGTTTCACGCCCAGGAACAAGTTCTGGAAAGCGGTCAGCAAGCGATTGAAAACGTACTTATAGATCGGCATGCCGCCGCGCAGCGCTCCTCCGCCGATGATTCGCGACCCCAGGACGACGTCATAAACGCCATAAGCGATCATGCTGGCCATGGGTTCTACTAACAACGGGGTGTATTGATAATCCGGGTGAAGCATTACGACGATATCCGCTTCCGCCGCAAGAGCTTCCCGGTAACAGGTGCGCTGGTTACGCCCGTAGCCGTAGTTCCGGTCGTGAACAAAGGTTAAGACGCCCAAACGTGCCGCCAAAGCGGCAGTCGCATCTGTACTCGAGTCGTCTACCAGAATCCGGATATCCACCGTGCCGGGCAAGTCACCGAGGGTCTGCTCCAACGTCTTCTCGGCGTTGTAGGCTGGCATTACGATGGCAATTCGTTTTCCGTTGATCATCAGCTTTAAACCTATTATCGCTCTTCGTCAGAGCCCACTTGCTAACGCGCGTGGTTCTGCCAAACACTGCACTCATTGGAACAGCGCAACAGAACCGTGGCCGTGAGGGAGCGGCAGTCAATTTTTCACAGCTTCCAAGGAAACGGTTCATAAGTATTTCATCATTTCACCGCCGTTGCCCCGGTGGACGGCTGGCCGTTACTGTAGAAGAAGACATAAAACGACCAACGAAGTGTCGGACTGGCTTTGACCGATATGTTTAACGTGAACTTCCCGCCCAAACTCGAACTGGATCAATCTCTACCGGAGTAAGCGATATGAACGCGCTTCGACAAACGTCGATCCTCGACCGG
>JALYVD010000063.1 GCA_030853405.1 Acidobacteriota bacterium
GCGATTCGAGCGCAGGATCAGCCCGCAGCAAACGAACAGATTCTGCTTTCAATCAATTATCGGAGGGCTTTGCTTTGAACCACCTCACCGGGCACTCAACTCAAAAGTTGTTTTGGACAAGAGTGACATCGCGAAGGAGATGGGCGTCTTCGCCTTCCGGCCCGACCTGGTTGTCTTGGCACTACACAAATGGACCGGGCTTCTTAGGAATCTCCAATCGGCCACTATCTACGCGACCCAGGTTGCCTCCCTCAACGATGCTGACGAGATACAGTACGGCACCGATCTTTACAAACAGGCGGTCACGGCTCTGATCTCGGAAAAGGCTACTGATCCCGTCGCCGTGAAGTTTCTTGAAGGGTTCTGGAGTTCGTAAAAGAGGAGCCGGATTAGACCCTCGGGACAAAGTGATCAGTCGCTAAGTTGTTGGAAAACTGGTGGACCTGAAGGGATTCGAACCCTTGACCTCTTCCATGCCATGGAAGCGCGCTCCCAACTGCGCCACAGGCCCACAAACAAGGGTTACGAAATGAGAATAACATAAAGCTGTACCAGAACCCGCGCCATTTCTTCCTGGGCCTGGTACCAGCAAAATTCTAAACGATGCCTCTTGACTAAAACGCGGATCGAAGTGAAAATCAGACGACTACCGAAACATCTCCGTTCTGGCGGCTGCTGAGCCGGAACAAACCAATAGCACATGAGCCAGCCCCGTTCTATCCGAAATCCCGAACCGTTCCGATGCACGAATGCGAAGTGATGTGGACGATTTTTCTCTTTCCTTGCAACACTCCGCTCTGGATGAGCTAGTACACGAGTTGCGTCAGCCTCTCAGTGTCATTGAATCGCTTGCTTATTTTCTGGAACTCACTTCCAAGGACGACACGGTTTGCCGCCATCTACAGCAGATTCAAGCGATGGTTCTGCAGACCAACCAAATTCTTTCGAAGCATCGAAAGGCCTAGGGCTGCTGTTCCTGAGCCGTTTCCAGTGCTGCGACGCGCTTTTTGAGGCTGCGTATCTCCCGATGAGTGTCCGCGAGCTTCGCCACATGCGCCAAGCCCTGTAAGTGCTGCCGCAGAGGACGGGCCGGGATTCCCCAAACGGGCTCGCCAGCCGCGATTCGCTGAGAGGTTAGTACGCCGCTCTTTCCTCCTACGATGGCCTTCGCGTCGATACGCGCTTTTTCTCCGATACCTGCTTGACCCCCAATCACCGCGTAATCGCCAACAGTCACGCTTCCCGAGAATCCCGTCTGTGCCGCCACAACAACGTGCTTGCCAATCAGACAATTGTGCGCGACGTGCACGAGATTATCGAGTTTCGTCCCTTCGCCAATTCGCGTGGTTCCAAGGGCAGCTCGATCTACGCAGCAGTTCGCTCCGATTTCAACGTCATCGCCGATCTCAACGGAGCCGACTTGCGGAAACTTCTCGTAATGGTCGCCCGCGAACGTGAAACCAAAGCCATCGGCGCCGATGACGCACCCGGAGTGCAGAATGACGCGCCCGCCAATCCGCACGCCGTCATAAATGACGACATTGGGATGCAAAGTTGTTTTCTCCCCGATTATGACGTCGTTACCGATCCGGCAACCCGCGCCAACGGAACATCCGGTTCCGATGCTTGCGCGTTCGCCAACTGTGGCATAGGCACCCACGAAGCACTCTCGTCCGATACTCGCGGAACTCGCGATCAACGCGGTTGGATGTATAGAAGGAGCCGGCTGCCGTTTCGGATAGAGAGCGGCAAGAGCTTGGACGAAAGCCGTTCGAGGGCTCTCCACGCGAATGAGCGCCCAGGGTCCGGTTTGCTGAAAGGATAACGGTACTAAGAGGCAACCCGCGTTCGACGAGGCAGCGGTTTCAAAAGCTTTGCGACTCTCGGCGAACGACAGATCCGACAACGTCGCATTCTCGATTGTGTTTGCACCCGACAGGACGAGATCCGCTCGTCCTTCCGCTTGACCACCGCAAAGTTCCGCGAGTTGGGCAACTGTGAGTTCCGGCATGTCTCATATGGTTACATCCGGACCGAATCAATATCCGTATGAAGGAAATCGTTGCCTTTGAACAGCAGCGGCATGTTTAGCGCTTTCGCGGTTGCATACGAACAGCAATCCCCGAAACTGAGCTGCGCTTTCTTGCCCCGGCCTTTTCCATACCGGTGTCCGGCTTCTATGGCGCGATGCGCCATCTCCGCATCGAACTCGACAATCAGAATGTTCAATTGAGGAATAAACCGGTTCAGCAGTAAGCTGTAGTCTTCGGGTGGCAGCACCAGTCCGGCCTCTACGAGGCACACGGCAGAGATCCTGGGCCGATGACGGGAACTCGACAGTAGAGCGACGAAAGTCCGCGCTTCGGGTTCACTCTTCATGATCGCCACTATCGCAGAAGTATCTACTACCACCTAAGCCGACTTCCTCTGTTTGCGCTTGGTTCGTGCTAGTTCCTCGCGTTCTTCCTCGATATACCTGAACATATCGTCGAAAACGCCCGGCGGTAGTGGCTTTGACGGACCTTTCTCCAGTCGAGGTCTCAGCCAACTCATAACCTTTTCGAATCGCTCTTTCGCGCCCGCTCTGTACCTTGCGTTCTCTATTTCGGCTTGGAGAAGATCGCGCAAGGCCGCCGTCTTCGACTTGCCCTCTAACTGGGCATACTCGGCTATCAGCTTGCAAGTCTTTTCGTCGGAGATGTAGGTCGCCATGTGTTAAGTATATATCCGATATATGGAGCTGGGGCGTAAGCGACAATCGGCATTGATGCCAGCCGATCCGTCCGCATACATAGCGCCTACCGCCCGCGTCCATCCGGATGCCGTCATCGGACCGGGCACTCGCGTTGGCGAATACTGCGTTATCGAATCGGACGTCGTGATCGGCGGAAATTGCATGTTCGAGCCGTACGTATACGTGAAACGCTGGACCACGCTGGGCGACAGCAACGAAATATCGGCAGGCACCGTACTCGGAACAGATCCGCTCGACAAATCCTTCACCGGGCAGCGGAGTTATCTTAGGATCGGCAATGGCAATAAGATTCGCGAGCACTACACGATCTCCCGTGGAACGCAGCCCGAATCGCACACCCGCATCGGCGATAACAACTACATAATGACCTCCGGTCATATCGCCCATAACTGCGTACTTGGCGACCACATTGTGGTGGCTAGTTGCGCCCTTGTTGCAGGTTACGTGGAAATAGGAAGTCAGGCCTTTGTTTCAGGCGGCGTAGTCATTCATCAATTTTCGAAGATTGGCCGGCTCGCCATGATCGGCGGCAACACTCGCGTCAACAGCGACCTGCCCCCGTACTTCCTCTACTCCGATTTCAATGTTGTGCCCAAGGGCCTCAATCTCGTCGGTCTAAAGCGTTCTGGATTCACGCTCGATGAA
>JALYVD010000090.1 GCA_030853405.1 Acidobacteriota bacterium
TGAAACTCGCGTTCAATCACGCCCGCGGTCGCGTTGCGGTCGCGCAAGCGGGGTTGGATGCGCATAACCCAACGGCGATTCTCAATCGCGGGTACGCCATCGTCACCTTCAACGGTCGCGCCGTGCGCGACGCGAGTGCTGTCCCTAGTGGTCAACTGATCGCAGCCCGCGTAGCGCGTGGAACCTTACATGCCCGCGTCGAACGGAGAGAGCAAGATGCCGGATAAGCCAAGCAACGAATTCGAACAGAGTCTCGAACGCCTCGAAGCGATCGTCAAAGAACTCGAACGCGAAGATGTCGATCTCGATCGCGCCGTCACTCTTTTTAAAGAAGGCAAAGATCGCGCCCGCCAATGCGAAGAACTCCTGAAGTCGTCGCAAGCCGCGATCGAAAAAGCCATGAAAGGCGACCCCGATCCGCAGCCTTCACCTCAACCCCGCAATCCCGCCGGCGAATCCCTCTTCGACGACGAAATCCCGTTTTAGGTGCAGCTCTACGCCGGCCCTAGCGAAGAGTTCATTGATCAGGCGACTCAGCGCCGGATCGCCGAGCAGTTAGGGCACGCTTTCTACGATTATTATCGCTTCCGCGCGTCCGCATCTGAGTTCAATTCTTGGCAAAATTCACTGACCGCATTGGGTAATCAACTTCGTTATTCAGGGATACGCGACCACGGCGTCGTACTCGAGATGCAGCTACCCTTGAGCTCCGCTCGGCTTGATGCCTTTGTTTTTGGTCGCTCTCCCGAAGGAAACGATACAGCGGTTCTGTTGGAGTTAAAGCAATGGACTGCGGCTGAGCCGAGTGAGTGGGATGACTGCGTCGAAGCGTTCGTGGGCGGCTCGATGCGAAAACATTTACATCCATCGCTTCAGGCGCGTTCGTACGCTGAATATCTACAAAATTCTCACTCTTCATTCAATCTTGAGAAAGGCGGAATCACGATAGCCCCCTGCGCGTGGTTGCACAATATGCATCCGGGTGCAGCCGGAGTGTTGAGGAGCGATCAGTTCCGTCATTTATTGAGCGATTCGCCGCTCTTCATCAGTGACGATTCCGACACGCTAAGCCAATTTTTTTTAAGATGGATCGGCGCGGGCGTCGGAGTCCCCATAATGAACAAAGCGCTCATTGGGAAACATGCCCCCTCTCGCAAATTGCTGGAAAATACCGCTGCGATGGTTAAGGGAGAACCGCGCTATAATCTCATTGACGATCAAATCATCGCCTACAAAGCCGTTTTAGGCATGGTCCGGCGTGCACAAAAGAACAAAACAGAAAAAGCGATAGTCGCTGTACATGGTGGTCCGGGCACCGGAAAATCCGTTATTGCGCTCAACTTACTGGGGACGCTGTCGAAGATGGGGGTGAATGTCCAGCATGCGACCGGGAGCAAGGCCTTCACCGAAAATCTTTGGCGCATTTTGGGGAGCGCCAGCAAAGCGCAGGTCCGATATTTCAACAACTTTGGTGCCGCCGAAGCCAAAAGTATCGATGTGATTCTGGCTGACGAGGCCCATCGCATTCGCGACACAAGCAACAACAGATTTACTCCGAAAGCGCTGAAATCCGATCGAGCCCAGATTGATGAACTTGTCGAATCCTCAAAAGTAACGGTATTCTTTATAGATGATTATCAGACGGTTCGACCCGGTGAGGTCGGAAGCATGAAGATGATTCGCGAAGCGGCGGTTCGCCATGGAGCTAAATACGAATCGATCGACCTGCGAACCCAATTTCGCTGCTCAGGTTCAGATGAATACATTGACTGGGTCGACCAGCTGCTCGAAATCCGAAAGACGGGGGTAACTACGTTATCGAGGACAGAGTATAACCTTAACCTGGTAAAAAATCCCATTGAGCTTGAAAAATTACTTACGGAAAGAGTCGCTGAGGGGCAGTCGGCGCGTCTCACGGCTGGTTACTGCTGGCCGTGGTCACCCGCCACGAGCGAAGGTGAACTGGTTGCAGACGTGCGAATCGGCGATTTCGCTCGTCCCTGGAATGCGCGTCCGGAAGCGCGCCGTCTCCGCAAAGACATTCCGCCCTCTATGTTTTGGGCTACTGATCCTAATGGCTTTAACCAAATTGGCTGTGTGTACACCGCGCAGGGATTCGAGTTCGACTATGTCGGAGTAATTTGGGGTCCCGACCTAGTTATTCGTGACGGGAAATGGACCGGCCAACCGGCTGAATCTAAAGACCATGTCGTTAAGACCCGAAGCGGCGCGCGCTTCGTGGATGTAATTAAGAACACCTATCGCGTGCTCCTAACTCGCGGGATAAAGGGGGCGTATCTGTGCGCTCTCGATACAGAAACTCGAGCGTATATCGAAAATCGATTGCAATGAGCCGTTACAGCCTAACATCTTCAATAGCGCCGAATGTTCTCGAATAGTAACAGGTTCGGTGATCCGTGCAACTGCGTTCGATCATGCTCATTGGTTGGTTCGGCGGTAATCCGTAAGGAGTGATGTGAGCAACTACCTGTTTGTGCTCGACCATGTGCAACTAGCAATTCCCGCGAGCCAAGAAGATGTTGCGCGCGCGTTCTACATTGGCGTGCTCGGGTTTCAGGAAGTTCCGAAGCCCGCGCTTTTGGCTGGCCGCGGCGGCGCGTGGTTCCGTTCCGGAGAAGTGAATATCCATTTAGGAGTTGATCCCGCCTTCATTCCCGCACAGAAAGCGCATCCGGCTCTTCGTTGCGTTGGCTACGACGCGCTTTTGAAGTAGCTCTCGAAGTCTGGGATAAAAGTAACGCCCGACCCGATACCATTTGAAGGCAAACAGCACTGCTATGTCGAGGATCCGTTCGGGAACCGAATCGAGATTATTCGCGAGCACACGGTGTAGTAGTTTCTGATTGGTGTTTGGTTGTTGCCGAGACGCTCGGGGGAAAGCGTGGAAACGGCCGGTAAGCCGTGTGCGGGAAAACCACACATACGGTTTGATGAGGGGCCTCTGAAGAGATGACTTCAAACCAGCGACCTACTTTAATAGCGTTCTAACAAAACTTGATTTTGTAAACGTAAAGATAGCGAAGCTAACTAGGGGAATTCCGGGCGAGTGTGGTAATGCGGGAGAAAGCGACGGCCGTTACGGGCGCCGGTTTCTACGTTTTTGTGGAGGTTGCACATGTCACTGCGTATGGATACTCTCTCGCGTGCGCAGCTGATTGGCGGTTTGATCGCCTCCGGAGCGCTTGCTGCGTGTGGCGCAAAGAGTACCACCCCCTCCGGCTCAATGTGTGCCCTCGGCGTGGATGAGTCGATCGTGAACGAAATCTTTTCTGACAAAGTCTTCAATGGCTTAGATAAGAAGGCTCTCTTAGCAGCGTTTGACCCATCCCCGAATATTGACGCGCTCCATCAGGGATATCTCGCTCAAGTCGGTCAGCAGCCACAGAATACCGGGGTGATCATGCAGATTCCGAGCGAGGGCGTGGTCATCCAATCGCCCGGAACCTACAGGTTTGGTCGTGACATTCTGTGGACCCCGGACAACGTCACGAGTTCCGCGATCACGATTCGATGCAGCAACGTGACGCTGGACCTGGCGGGTTTCACACTAACTGCATCGGTCTCCGATAAGAGCCAACGGACGGCCGGCATCCTGGTGGAGGGGCCGGTCGAGGACATCACGGTCACCAACGGCACCGTAGCAAATCTTACCGAGTATGGGATTCTGGCTAGGTCCGTGTGCAATCTGAGTATTTCGCGGATCACCGCCACTGGGCTGTGCATGGAAAACATCGTTATCCGTAATTTGACACCAACCGGAATCCACGTCAGCACGGCACACGACGTCGCCATCTCCGAGTGCAGCGTCACACATTCGAACGTCACGACTGATTCCAGCGCGGGGATCCAGTTGATGAAAACGCTAGAGGCTAAGGTGAGCGACTGCAGCACCAGCGACCTAGTGAACAATGATGGTGCCGTGCAAGGCTTCAGTAGTATCGTATGCGCGAATGTGACGACCACCGGCTGCACGGCGAAGACCCTTCAATCATTTTACAACGGAAACGATAAGACGTCGGGCCACACCGTTCTCGGATTCGTTCCCATTTTCTGCAATAACCTAAGCTACCTCAATTGCTCCGCGTCTGGGTTGACCGGATGTTGTGATGACTGCCACGGCATGTCAGTGTTCCTGGACGCAAAGGTCTTGGTCAGCGGATTCCATGCAAGCAATGTAAAGGACGGCTCCGTCCACTACAACGGGAAAAACGTTGCAACGAACAGCGGGGCAAAAGCCACGGGTCTCGAGGTCTATGGTGCGGGCGTGACGGTGATGGACTCTACGGTGAACGACATCAGCGCGATCAATCCGGGAGACCTACAGGCCGCGGGATTCAGCGCGTGGGGAGCCTTGATTCAATTTG
>JALYVD010000091.1 GCA_030853405.1 Acidobacteriota bacterium
TCGTGCATGTTGCGGTACAGGGCGTTGTGCGAGCCTTCGCCGCTGTTGGTGACGTAGAAATCGTCCCAACCGTCGCCGTCAAAATCGACCACCGACACTGCCGCACCCATGGATGCAATCTGCGGCATGATGTGGTCCAGCCGCGAATCGAGTTTTGGAGCCTGATGTTTGAAGTGTATGCCGGACGCGGCGGCGGACTCATGCAAATAGAAACCATAGTTCGCCAGGGAAGCGGCTTCCTGGTTATTCGCGGCTGTTGCACTCTGCCGGTGTGCCAGGACGCGCTTGTAGACGATTGGCGACGCGAGCAGCGCAACGAAGAGTACAGCGGCAAATAGACGTGCTTTATTCATTTTTAAATAGTGCCGACGCGAAATAACGCGGTGTGATGTAGCGGGTGTGATATGTGCGCCAATCGTCCGGATGAAGCTGATAGGCGTGATCGGCTTCGAGCGTGGTGGGCGGCAACACGTAGTCTGTCATGGCGTGATAGGGCAGCGGCAGAATCGTCCTGGCGAAGGTTGAGTTGTAGTCGCCGTCCTTTACCCAACCATCGCAGATCAGGACGAAGTCGCGCTTCCAACCTGCAGCGGGCGCGGGTAGAGCGGCAAAACGCATCCGAAGTTCATCGCCTGGACTCGTTATCACGTATCGGTCGTCGATGTTCTGAAGTAGTTCGCGAACGTCGCCGTAGCGCGTTGCGTAGCCTTCCTGGTTGTGCCAGCGAAGGTCAGATTCTTGGATGTGGTCATAGTTCGGAACCTCGGGTGAAGAAGGATTTGCCTGGGTGATGAGAGAGAAACCGCGGAAGCGCAAGTCGGCAGCACTCAGTCCGAGGTGGCGAATGTGAAGAGGTTCCGTACCGGGTAGGCCCGTAGCCCAGGCGAGCTTGTCCCAGTAGATTTCCAGGTTCGTTCGCAGCCGCAATCTGCGCGGAGCGCCGGGACGAAAGACATTTGAGATGTCCAGAATGATTGTTTTTACGCGGCCTTCGGGAAAACCCAGGTCGCCGCGCACCGTGCTCCAGTGCCCCGAAGCATCCGGAACCTCGATACTTATACCTCGCGGATGCGCGCGGCTATTCTGAGCCAGAGCTTGCACGACCGTGGCATCCGTGGGGTGAATCCAGCCTTGGCTGACAAGATACAAGGGACCGCTTTGCGGCGCATCGGCGGGCAGTTCGAGTTCAACCCAATGATCTCGTGTGAGGCCCTGATACTGTCCGCGTCCGAAATTGTCCAGGAATTTGTTGTCGAGATCTCGAATGATGTCCGTGACGTTATTTCCGTTGTCGTCGGTAGCTTGCAGGAAGGGTTTAGTTTGAGAAGTCGCGGTGAGATGGGGCGTGGGTGAGGGCAGGGCGAAACGCTCGTCCGCGAAGATTTCGGAGTTTGAGGGGTGATCGACGACTAGCAGGGAGTAGTGGTCCACGTAGTATGTTTCCCAATACTCCGCCGTGATACGCAGATCGTAAAAGCCGTTGTGCGCGATGAGCTGATCGCCTCCGATGTTAAACCACTCACGAGTTCCGTAAATGCCTTTGCCCTGGGCATTCACGTTCAAGCCCAGCGCTGCCCCCCAAGGCCCGACGTCCTTCACAAATTGCATGCCGTGGCCGTTCCAGGTGAAGAGCATCGGGCAAGAACCTTTCATGCGCTGCTCGGCAAGAACAGTCTGGTCTGCTTTGAGATCAAATTCCGCCTGCACGTAACCATTGGGCCAGACAATGCGCGCGAACTGGGCGGCGGCATGGTCGCCCAGGCCGAAGTGCAAGATAGGCGAACTGATGATCTGTTCCTGCGTGAGCAGGCCGGAGCGTATCTCAATTGCCCCGCCCAGCCCGAAGGAGTTGATGCGCTGATCTCCCGTGGCATGGGCCGCTCTGGTTCGAATCACCTGCCAGTGATAATTCTTTTCGCCATGATTAATCAATTCAACGGGAGCGCCTTCGGCATTGAGACCGATGATGTCGAGTCGGCCATCCGAATTCAGATCCGAAATGGCTTGCGGAATGGCCGCAAGCTTGCCACGCGGCGACGTGAAGTATTTCCCATCGCCGAGAAAAACCTGATCATTGACAATGATGTCCAATGCGCCGTTGTTATCCACATCGGCAAGAAGGAGACTCACCGCGTTGGAGCGAGCGGCGCGCAGAAGTTCGGCGGATTCCCAATCGGCGCTGTCCTCCTTTTGGGAAAGGCGGATAACGGAATCGTCCTTCTTCAACAGCACGAGGTCGAGTCTTCCGTCACCGTTGATATCGGCGGCGGCAATCGCCCGAATATCGCCTTTCAGATTGGAGGGGACGTCACGGGGGCGGAACTGACCGAGACGCTGGTTGAGGAGAACGGCTAACTTGCCCGTCCCATCAAGGAGAGCAACGTCGGGAGCGCCATCGCCATCGAGATCGGCAGCCGTGAAGGCAGTTAGCCCGTCTATGCCTTTAAACGGATTGATGGGCGTGAACGTGCCGTCGCCGTTATTGCGCAGGACCACAGGATCGCCTTTCGGAACTCCCAGGACGAGATCCAGGTCGCCGTCGAGATCGACATCAAACGCCCACGCGCCCGTGTATGAAGCCGCTGCAATCGATGCCGTGATTTTGCTTTCCGCCGTTATGTCGCGGAAGTGCCGGGGATCTTGTTGCTGATAAAGCTTCAGGCCCGCGTTCGTCGCAATGGCAAAATCCATTTTGAAGTCGTAATTGAAATCAGCCGAAGCGATAGCTGCGGTCTTCAGCGGGCCGGTCGTGCCAGCAGGGAGCGGGAGTGCCGCGCCGCTCGCGAGATGGAGAGCCTTGTCATCGGCCCAGGCAATCTCAGGAGCGATTTGGTCATTCATCACCAGAGTTCCAATCCAGGAGATTTTCGCGGTTGCGGGTATCGATGCGACAGAACTTGCGGTGAAACGAGTCTGAGCGTCTGGAGCGGCAGGGGCGGAGTTCGTGGATGGCAAGCGAAGAAACCGGGTGAATGGCTGCGCGACTAGGGTCGCTGGGATCTTGATTTGATCCAGGTTTTCGCGATAGGCGGGTACGCGAAGTAAAACGTTCCTGAGAAACTGTACTTGCACCGCAGCAGCGCGCACGTTGCCGCTTGCCGCGCTTTGCTGCACAACCGTAAACTGCTGGCGAGCGGCATCGGGCCATTTCGCGCTGATCGGCTGCAAAGCTGCCAGCGATTTTCGAACTTCAGCCGTGTCGCCGTGCTTGGCGGCAAGCCGGAGATCATCCAGCAAGACCGCCGTATTCGATGGCTGCTGCTGGAGCAATCGATTCAACAGGTCCTGCGCGGCGGCCTGGCTCTTCGGGTCGGAATCCTGTTCTCTTTCTTCGGCAAGAGAATAGATCGCCCTTAGATTGTGAGGATCGAGTTCGATTGCCTTCTTCAGGTGGGCGCTCGCTTCCGGTAACTTGCCTCGCCGGCTTTCAATCAGCCCGAGCAGCGCTTCGATACGGCTGTCGGAAGGATCAAGGGAACGTGCTTTGTCTACGCTGGCAAAGGCGGCGTCAAACTGCTGTTGCCGAACTTGTAGAATGCCGAGATCGGCCCAGCCAGCCGGTTCCCCAGGCGCGATCTGCGTGGAACGCGTCAGATATTCCTTCGCCCTGACATCCTCGCCCGACTGTAATCCGGCGAGCCCGAGATAGAAGCTAGAGCAAAGATCCGCATACGTCTTGGCGCCGGGTTGCGGAAGGCCTGAGTTGCGGCAACCACCGCACACGAGTACGGCAAACAGAACGACTGCAAACGCGCGTTTCAAAATTAAGTTTTCGTGGCGATCTCCGGGATCGCTCTCCTTATCCAAAGCTGACTTGAATATAAAGTTTGGCACCAAACCCTGTGCCGCACAAGAGTTAGGCGGGCTCTCCACCTTTAGATTGAGGCGGAGCCGGTACTAAGGACTGAGCGCAGCGTTGGTTTGCTACATTACGGACATTCGGCTTAAAATCTCATGAGATTCCGTTCTATTTTCTACCTTTTCACATGTGCTCTCATGTGCGCCGCCGCGAGCCCGGATACAGGAGTGCGATTCGTTGATATTGCCAAGCAGGCGGGGATTCATTTCTCACATTACAACGGTGCGGCCGGTAACAAGTGGCTGCCGGAAACCATCGGTTCCGGTTGCGCATTCACGGATCTGGACGGCGATGGATGGGCTGACATCTTTTTGCTGAATGGAAAAGACTGGACGCATTCGGGCACTCGTCATTTGCCCGCGCTGTACCGCAATAACCACAACGGCACTTTCAGCGATGTCACCAAAGGCAGTGGATTGGACGTCGAGATGTACGCGAACGGCGTCGCGGTTGCCGACTATGACAACGACGGTCTGCCGGATATCTACGTCACAGCTTTGGAAGGCGATCATCTGTTTCACAACGAGGGGCACGGGCACTTCAAGGACGTGACCGCCGCGAGTGGGATTCACAATGCGAATTTTGGAACGAGCGCTGGGTGGTTTGACTTTGACCGCGATGGAAAGGCCGATCTGGTCGTGGCGAACTACGTTCAATGGAGCGGACCGAAAGACATTCGCTGCTCGATGGACGGCAAGACGAAGTCCTACTGCACGCCGGAAGTTTACAAGGGCGAGAGTCTAAAGCTCTATCACAATCTGGGAAACGGGCGGTTCGAAGACGTAACGAAGAAGGCGGGGCTGGAGAACGCGTCGAGTAAGTCGCTGGGGATCGTTGTGTTCGATTTCAACGGGGACGGCTGGCCCGATCTTTTTATTTCGAACGACACTCAACCGAATAAGCTCTACCGCAATAACAAGAACGGGACGTTTACGGAGCAGGGTGTTGAGTCCGGACTCGCTTACGCCGAGGACGGGACGGCCCGCGGCGCGATGGGCGCCGATGCGGCGGACTACGACCGCTCCGGGCATCCACATCTGGTGGTGGGAAATTTCAGCAAGCAGATGATGGCGCTCTATCACAACGACGGAACCGGGCTATTTTCGGATGTCGCGTCCTCGACTGCGTTGAGCCGCTCCACAATACTCGATGTTACGTTTGGAACCTTCTTTTTCGACTACGATCTGGATGGGTTCCCCGATATCTTCGCTGTGAATGGGCACATCGAGCCCGATATAAACCGCACTCAATCCGACTTGCAATTTCGCGAGCCCGCGAGCTTATTTCACAACAATGGTCACGGTTCATTTGAGGACGCCAGCAATTCAGTGGGACCTGATATTCGAAAGCCAATTGTCGGACGGGGAGCCGCTTATGCGGATTTCGATCACGACGGCGATTTGGATGTTTTGATTACGGAAAACGGCGGTCCGGCCGAGTTGCTGCGGAATGATGGCGGAAACAAGAACAACTGGGTGAACGTGCGGCTTATCGGGCGGCAATCGAATCGAAGTGGACTTGGCGCCGTGGTACGCGTGGAGAGTGCGTCTGGTAAGCAATGGCAGACGGTGCACAGCGGGTCGAGTTACTGCTCGCAGAGCGACTTGGCGATTACGTTTGGGTTAAAGCAGGACCGCGGTATTTCCAAGTTGATTGTTGAATGGCCTAGCGGGAAAACGCAGCACTTCGGAAATGTTCCGGTCAATCGTCTCGTTATTATCGATGAATCGGCTGGGTTGAGTAAGTAATTGTCCGCGATCAAGCATGGCCAGTCAGAATTTGGCTATCAGCGTTATTCCTCCGACCATAAGTAGTCCGCCCAGGATCCGCCAGATGTTGATCGCGTGTATCTGGATATGGAATAGGCCAAAATGGTCAACCACCAGAGATGTAATGAGGGCGGCGGTAATCGTAAACCCAACAAACGGCCCAGCGCCGACCTTGTTGATCAAAGTCAGCCCAGCGTATACCTGAACCGCTCCTACCAAGCCCGTTCGATCTTAGGACCAAGAGTGTCCGCTTTGCCCTCAATGCCGCCCAGCCTGCGCACTAGAATGAATGCGCTTGTCAATGGCGATTGCGGTGCTTGAGACAAGCATGAGGAGTTCGTATGCAGAGAAGAATCGGTTCTATCGCCGCAGCACTTGCCGCCTAGCCCTCTACGCGAGAACTGCATGTCCCCAGTTCCTTCAAAAAGAAGCCTCCGCGGCCTAGACTGGCTGAACTTTTTCTTAGCGGACGTGCAGACTGGCGTCGGTCCTTTCCTGGGGATCTATTTGGCGTCACAACGATGGAACGTAGAACAAGTCGGTATTGTCCTGACGTGCGGAGGGCTCGCCGGTGTTCTGGCGCAGACTCCTGGTGGCGCTTTGGTGGATCGGACGCACAAAAAGCGGCTATTGATTGCTTGCGGCGTTGCAGTGCTGGTAGGAGCTTCGCTGATGCTAGCGACTCGTCCGACCTTCCTTGTGGTGGTTGGGGCACAAATTCTTTTGGGAGGCATCGGCGCCATCTTAGGCCCAACCGTCACAGCAATCACCTTGGGTATGGTTGCCGCATCTCTGTTTGACAGACGCTTCGGCCGCAATCAGACGTTTAACTCCGCCGGCAACGTAGCCGCGGCTTTGTTGATGGGTGCAGTTGGCTATACGATTTCCAATCGTGCCATCTTCTTCGCCGTTCCTTTCCTGGCAGTTCCGTGTTTGCTTGCCCTCTGGACGATCAATCCGAAGGATGTAGATTACGCCCGTGCCCGAGGTGCGCGCTCGGACGGAGAGGAGGCCCGAACGGCTGGGATCCGAACGCTAATTTCGAACCGGCCGTTGTTAGCATTTGCGATCTGCGCCGTGCTATTCCATTTTGCGAATGCAGCCATGCTGCCGCAGTTAGGTGAGATGCTGGCGCACGGACGGGTGAAGGAATCGGCTGTTTTCATGTCCGCTTGCGTCGTGGTCACCCAGTTCGTGATTGCAATTACGGCGGTCTCAATCGGGAAAAGAGCCGCCGTTTGGGGCCGAAAGCCTCTCCTGTTGATCGGGTTCGGTGCTCTACCCATTCGCGGCGTGCTATACACGTTGACGACCTCTGTTCCGCTCTTGATCGGCATTCAACTGTTGGACGGAGTTGCCAACGCAATTTTTCGCGTCGTCTCCATCCTAGTCGTCGCGGATCTTACCCGCGGGACGGGCAGGTTCAACGTCACACAGGGGGCACTCGGAGCGGCAGTCGGGATCGGAGCATCCCTGAGTACCACCTTCGCCGGCTATCTGGTTCAACACGCGAGCTATTCGGTAAGTTTCTTGAGTTTGGCCGGTATCGGCGTTTTGGCGTGGGTACTGCTGTGGGCCATAGTGCCGGAAACGCTTCCTCCAGCCACTGCATAGAAAGGGAACAGAAACCAAAGTGATAAAAGCTCCGAGCACTATCTCTGAAAACTTTTTTAGCTGGGTGCATTTCGGCGACTTGCACATTCGAGACGCTCAGGACGACAACTATCTCGATTTTGTAGATTTGATCGAGCAGGTAAATGGGCATCTGGCGGGCGAAGTCGATTTCGCATTCCTTCCCGGCGATAACGCAGATGATGGGTCGGAAGCTCAATACATGCTGGTACGGAAGGCACTCGCTACTTTGAATTTGCCCTTTCACATCATCACAGGTGACCATGACAGGAAGTCGGGTAGCCTCGATCTATTCAGAAAGTATTTGGAGTCGGACCTCTACCGCGCCGCCGATCTCGGAAGTTTTCGGCTGTTGTTCTTGAATGCCATGGACGGAACCGCGGCTAACAGTTTCGATTTTGGATCTGAACAAATAGATTGGTTGAAAGCTCAACTAGCCGATGCACGCTCAAAAAGATACCGCCCCGTGGTATTCACTCATCTGATTCGAGATTTTCAGGCTGAACTGGTCGAGATGGGGCACACTCACTACAACGAACTGGCGAACGATGGACACACAATCTATGCGGCTACGCGTTCGACAGGCCAGAACGAAGAAGGCCCACCCGGGTTTTCTTTCACCACCATGGATGATGACGTTGTGAACTGGAAATTCAAAGAACTTGGTCCATGGCCGTTCGTGATGATCACTTCGCCATCGGACGAAAAGCTTATCACGCGGCCCGAAAGCCTCCACCACGTCGTCCGAGGGACGATCCCGATTCGTGCCAAAGTGTGGGGCAGCACCATGGTAGCCGCCGTGACCTGCTCCATTGACAATGCGCCCGAGCAAGCCATGGAGTACGCCCACGGTCACTGGAATGTCAACTGGGACTCTTCGCAAGTACCGGACGGCATTCACCCCGTTGTGGTTCGCGTTATCCAACAAGGCGCTGGAGCATCTGATGAAATTTCGATTTTGGTAAATCAAGCCGGCCACTATACTCAACCTCCGCGAAGTGATGTCGATTATGAAAATTCGATTGGGGCTTATCCGGCCAAAGGCATTCTGGGCACACAGCTAGGTCCAAATGAAAACGGAACGAAAGGACCGTGGCCTTCCTGGCGCGGCAACCCGCGTCGTCAGCCTATTCGGGTTCGTAACGAAGAATGATTCACGCGCTCTCGACGAATTGGCAGTCCGTCGCCATCTGGCTGATTTCACTGGGATCGATAGCGCTGGTTCTCATTCGGCCCAAGGGGTGGCCGGAAGCTTGGTGGGCGGCGGCGGGCGCTTGTCTCCTTGTGCTATGCCGCTTACTCTCACCCGCCGCTGCCGCCCACGCGATCGGCAAAGGTGTGGATGTGTATCTATTCCTGACGGGCATGATGGTCATGTCGGAACTGGCCCGTCGAGAGGGCGTATTTGATTGGGTTGCGGCACATGCTGTCCGGACATCGAAAGGTTCCTGCAGCCGTCTGTTCGTTCTGGTCTACAGCGTCGGTGTCCTGGTAACGGTCTTTCTCTCGAACGACGCAACCGCCGTTGTTCTGACTCCTGCCGTTTTGGCGGCTGTCCGAACCGCCGAAGCCGAACCCCTGCCTTACCTGCTCATCTGCGCCTTTATCGCGAATGCCGCCAGCTTTGTGCTCCCGATTTCGAATCCTGCCAATCTCGTCGTCTATAACGGCGGCATGCCGCCACTCGGGCGGTGGCTACTCACGTTCGGCTTGCCTTCCATCGTCTCGATCCTGATGACATTTCTCGTTCTCCGCTGGCTGGCAAACACGCTTTTGCAGGGCAACGTGAAAACGACTGCGGAGAGTAAGCCTTTGTCGGCGACCGGCAAGCTGACTTTATATGGAATTGGATTTCTCGCGATCACGCTGCTGACGGCCTCGGCATTGAATGTCGATCTCGGGGCTCCGGCTTGCGTGGCGGGACTGTTGGTAGCGGCGGGTGTCTCGATCCGCGATCACAAGACCCCCAGAGATGTTGCGAAGGAGATCGCCTGGAGCGTGCTCCCTCTGGTGGCCGGTCTCTTTGTAATCGTGGAAGCGATGAACGCGGCTGGGGCACTCGGCGCAGCCGTTCGGGTCCTCGAAACAATGAAAAATTGGCAGCCGATTTGGGCGGATCTTACCGCCGGATTCGGGGTCGCTTTTATCTCGAATTTGATGAACAATCTCCCAAGCGGCCTGATCAGTGGAGCGGCTGTGAAGGTTGCCAGCGCAACCGGCCCACTACGAAACGCCGTTTTGATCGGGGTTGACCTGGGACCCAACCTTTCCGTTACCGGGTCTTTGGCAACGATTCTATGGCTGATCGCGATTCGCCGCGAAGGACAACAGGTCGGTTTCTGGAAATTTCTGAAATGGGGGGCACTGGTGATGCCTCCGGCCCTGGCACTAGCTATTCTGGCGCTTCTACTGAGCCCCAAATAGTAGCTCGACGGACCGGAAGAACTTACCAAAGCAGCTTCAGCCCAAATTGAATTTGGCGTGAAGTGCTTGACGTGCTGGTAACTACGCCCGCCGTGGGCGAGACTCCGGCAGGAGTGAAGACGACCGCGTTCGGAGTGTTGAAATTCGACTTGTTCAGTAGATTGAACAATTCCGCACGGAACTGCAGATTCATGCTTTCGCGAATCGGCGTATCCTTCAACAGCGAGAAGTCCCATGTCGCGAGACCCGGGCCGATCAATGTATCTCGTCCGAGGCTCCCATAAAATCCACTGCCATTGGGAGGCGCGAGGAATGCCGTGGGATTAAACCATTGATTCGGACTGCCCAGAATAACAGGGCCGGTAAAAGACGGATTGACGAACGGGCGCACTGGATTGCGTGTGTCGCCGTTGTCGGAAGGGTTGTAACTGAGCTGCGGCGTAAAGGGAAAACCGCCCTGGAGCGTCACTATCGAGTTCATTGTCCAACCGCTCAAGATTGCATCGCCGAATCCACTGGCATTGCCAAGGAATCGTTTTCCGTGTCCAAAGGGAAGAGCGTAGACGGCATCGACTGTCCCGACGTTTCTGACGTCGAAGTTTGCAAGCCCCCGGTCGGCACGAAGATCGAAGGGATTGGATGCTAAAGCCGGTTCGCCTCCAGAGGTGGTGGCGTTTAAGGAATCCCCGTCGTCGATCGTCTTCGACCAAGTGTAGACGCCGCGCACAGACAAACCGCCGTTAAAACGGCGATTCAAGTCTACTTGCAGTGCATTGTAGGAACTATCGCCTTCTGAAAAGTAAGTCCAAGTGTTGGCGAGTGTCCGATTGGCTCTGATTGCAGTTGGAACGTAATAAGTTCCGGCGGGCACCGGACTATTAGCGAGGACGCCAGGGAACTTGCTGGAGTACGTTGCAGGACAAGGGGAGGCGGGGCAAATTACAGGCGAAGGCTCGTTCGCATCTATTCCGAGGAGTTCATGATATCCGTGCGAGCCCACGTATCCTACGCTGAGCGAAGTATTGGCTGTAAGTTCCTGTTGAATCCTGAACGACCATGAGACCAGCGTGGGCGTGTTTAAATCTGGCTGCACTCCGCCTGGCACCAAACGCGCGGTTGCGGGAATGGGAGCGGTAGGCGAGAGTGGGAACCGGGCGACCGATGCATTCGGAAGACTGTACGTGGGGTTAAAAGGCGCATTCTGATCCGTGCGGTAGCCAAGCGCGTCCTGAAGATCGTTGTACATTCCAAAGCCTGCGCGAATAACCGTTCTGCTTCCGTTGCCGAAGGGACTCCAGGCAATTCCGGCTCTTGGTTGCGGCAAGAACTTTCCGCTATTTCGAGTCAATACAGAATCGCCGATGGCAGGTTGGCTTGAGATGACCCCATTCGGATACGCGTAGTTCAAAGCGCGGCCGTGCGCCTCGTTCCAACCGGTGGTGAATTCATCGCGCAAGCCGAGTGACAGCGTTAGATTCGGATTCACCCGGATTACATCTTCCGCGTAGAAGGCCCCGAACAGCGACCGCCAATTCATCTCCGTGGGCGCGGGGTCGTAGAGAAGACTGCCCGCAGTCCCCTGAAGGAATGTTTGCAAACTGGTGAAGGTCGCCTGTCCGTATTGGCTCAGCGCCAGCATTTCGTTCGACTGCAACCGCTGAAACCATGCGCCGAAATTGAGCTGATGCCGGCCTGCGGTGTAGGAAACCTGGTCTTCATACGTGAAGAGGTTTCGCGCTACTCGCAAATTACTGCCGTTGTTACTCCCAGCGAGACTAAGTTGGGCCGTAGGGTTGGATGCAGCGCTACCTCCGACCACAATTGCCCCGATCGGCTCTTCGGTCAAGAAGCCGGGCAAAGCCGCTGCCGGTGTATTCGGAGTAGGTTCCCCGGTGAAGAAATAACCCGCCCGCGAAAAGCCGACGCGAGCGACATTCAGCAGAGTGGGAGAGAACACATGCGTTTCATCTAAGCTGGCGACTTGCTCCCTCAAGCTTTCCACATCCGTGCTGTACAGGTTGGTGCTCGTCGGTGTGAAATCCGCACTGTCGTCCACTGTGTAAGCCGCACTCAGGGTATCGCCGGCGGAGAAGACATGGTCTAGCCGCAAGGTTCCGAAGTCGTCCCGAATAGTTTGCAGCGGGCTGTTTAACGCTTCAGAGATTCCACCGAAATCCGGAGCTCCGGGACTCGGCACGGGCCATGCTGAAATCAGCGGTGAAACACCCACGAATGCGAGTCTGGAAGAAGGGCAGGGATTCGGTACGGGGCTAACAAGTTTGCATGGCAGAAATCCATTTCGTGAATTGTTATCGGGTACAAGATCCACGCCGGTTTGGTGCAGATGTTGGCGAAGCTCCTCGTAGTTCAAGAAGAAGAACGTGTTGTCCTTCTTGATCGGTGCGCCGAACGATCCTCCGAACTGATTGCGCTCAAACCCCGGAGCGGAGGAGCCATCGAAGAAATTACGCGCGTCGAGAGCGTTATTTCGCAGGAACTCGAATAGAGATCCGTGCAACTGGTTCGTACCGGATTGCGTGACGATTAAAACCTGGGCTCCAGGACGTTTGCCGTACTCGGCGCTGTAAGAATCGCGGAGCACATTGAATTCCCGTACCGCATCGACGCCAAGCAACTCTTGTCCGGCGCCGCCGGGCTGCATGTTGTTTTCAGCCGCGCCGGTAAATTCGATTCCGTTCAGCAGAAACAAATTTTGCTGAGGCCGATTTCCCGAAACTGCGAAGTTATTGCCAACCGTTGAATTCGATACGCCGATACCGCCCGTCTTCTCCCACGTGAAGTTCACCACGCCCGGGTTGAGCGTAAGAAGTTCGTCGTAACTCCGTCCGTTGAGCGGAAGATCCTTGACCTGCCGTTCACCAACGAGCCCGGAGATGTCTGTTGCCGCCGTACTCACCGCTGGGGCGTCCGCATCTACGGTGACTCGCTCACTGGGTGTTCCCAGGCGTAGGGTTAGATCGATCTGAGCGTCCTGACCTACCGCCAAATCGATCCCAGTACGCGTCTCTTCGGCGAATCCCGATTTATTAACCCGAATTTCGTAATGTCCCACGGGCAAGGCGACCAGGTGATATTGGCCCGTGTTGCCGGTGAGAGCGGTGCGAACCGCGCCCGTATCGCTGTTTTTGGCGCTGACTTTAGCTGCCGCGACTAGAGCTCTGGATTGATCCCGGACCGTCCCTGAGAGGGCAGCCGATACTTGGGCCCGCAGCGATGGTCCGCACAGCAGAAACAAAGAACAGGCGAGGACTGAGACGCGGGTTATGTTAAGCATTGTCTTGGTTAGGCTACTCTGTAAATTATAGGAGACACGTCAAATGATCACTCATAGCCACCTCAGAGAGATTCGCCAAGGGCGGGATCTTTCGGCGGCCGATCTGGCTCGCCGGGTCGGTGTCAGCCGCCAAACAATCTATGCGATTGAAGACGGGAGTTATGTCCCGAACACGGCGATATCTCTACAACTCGCCCGCGCTCTGGACGTGACTGTTGAAGAGATCTTCTCGATCGAAGAGGAACCTGCCGGCGAGCCGGTCAGCGCCGAATTATTTGAAGAGCCCGAGTCGGCGGACGAAGGTCAACTAGTGCGGCTCTGTCAGGTGAATGAACGACTCGTCGCTATTCCTGTTTCTTTTGCGCCCGCCTATCTTCCGTTAGCGGACGGCATCATCGAGTCGAAGGAGAAACGAACTGTTTCGATCAGGGCGTCCGCGGATCTGCCCGGAAACGGCAAGCGTCTCTTACTGGCAGGCTGCGATCCTGCGCTTTCGCTGCTGAACGAATTGAACTCTTCGGAAATCGAGATCATCGGTGTTCCTTGCTCGAGCCAGTCCGCGCTGAAATGGCTGGGGCAGGGGAAAGTACACGCGGCAGGGTCTCATCTTCTGGACCGCGCGACGGGAGACTATAACGTTCCGGTCATTCGGCGTTTGTTCCCGGAAGATTCGGTGCGGGTAGTGACATTTGCCGTCTGGGAACAGGGGCTTGTGCTGCGGCGCGGCAATCCGAAGAGCATCCGGTCCATTGCAGACCTGGGCGGCCGCGACGTGACAATCATGAACCGCGAGAAGGGATCGGGGAGTAGAGATCTGCTCGACAACGCTCTGCGGAAAGCGGGTATCGCGGGCACACGTGTCAACGGGTATAAATCCGTTGCGCGCGGTCACCTCGCGGCTGCGTATGCGGTGGCGGTTGGGACGGCTGACTGCTGCATTGGACCTCGCTCCGCATCCCGGTGTTTCGGACTGGATTTCGTTCCTCTCGCGGAAGAGCGCTTCGATTTATCTTTCACAAAGGCGTCTCTCGACTTGCCCGCCGCCAAAGCGCTGCTCGATCTCTTGAGCCGGTCCCGCTTACGAAAGAAACTGGAAGCGATAGCCGGCTATGACACGGCACATACCGGGCAGGTTTTGATGTAGACATCTTGCGCGATAGGGTGCCCGGGTATGATGAGAATGTGCCTGCCGCGAAACAAACTTCGGATTCGCCTCCCCGTAAAGCTGTCGCCGTCGAGCCGGAAATCAAAACGTCGAATCTGAAACGGTTGCGGCGCATTGAAGGTCAGGTCCGCGGGCTGCAGCGCATGGTGGAAGAAGATCGATATTGCGCAGATATTCTGGTGCAGATTTCTTCCGTCCAGGAAGCTCTTCGCGGGGTGGGGCAAGCTCTGCTTCGCAATCATCTTCGGCATTGCGCGACAAAAGCTATTCAAAAGGGCACGGCTGCGGAGAGCGAAGCGATGTACGATGAACTTGTTGAGTTATTCGCGAAGTACTCGCGGTAGAAAGTCGAAGATGTTCAGGCTGTTGGGACAATTTCTGGCGATGATCGCGCTCGTGACTTCTGTCCTGAACGCGCAATGCGCCGCGTCCTGTCTGCTTCGGAGTGTTACGAGTTCAGCGGCAATTCAGGCAGACGCAAGCGCCGCGAATACGTCTGCACATTCCTGTTGTCCGCATAAAGGTGTTCCGCAAAAGAATAACGGATCTTGCTCTCAGTCGGCGCTTGTAGCCGACCAAGCCAATGTGGAGAGCGGCTCCATTTTCGAGGCAACCGTTGCCGCCGCGGCTTTACAAGTAGGCGCTGCCGCCTGTGTTTTGCCGGTTCCGGTAAATGTTTCCCTGCTTCAGAGGCTTGTACCGGACTTGTCGGGCATTCTCCTTCCCGCTTCAATCACGATTTTAAGACTTTAGCCCCTCTTTCTGAATACTGCCGGATTGGTGTATTGGCCGTTCACCGGATGTCTAAAGGAGAGGGTTGTGTCTAAAAGAGCGGATCTTTTTAAAGTTTCGGCGTTTTTTGCATTCTCAGCGTTCGGCCGGCAGATGCCGGACATGGCGCACAATAAAGATACGACGATGCCGGCAATGAACATGGTGGAAATGAACGCAGCCAGCATGTTTCTTGCGAATTTGTCTTCGGGAACGGCGATGAATCCGGCCGCGTGGCCCATGCCGATGATCATGAAACCCGTGGGTTCGTGGAACACGATGTACATGGCTCAAGGATTTGTCATAGACACGCAGCAGTCGGGCCCGCGCGGGGGAGATAAGTTCTATTCCTCGAACTGGTTCATGGCGAATGCCGAACGTCGCGTGGGCAAAAAAGGTGCTTTTCAAATCCAGTTGATGCTCAGCCTTGAGCCGGCAACGATGACCGATCGCCGCTATCCACTTCTGTTTCAAACGGGAGAGACGGCTTTCGGAAAACCCTTGGCCGACGCGCAGCACCCTCACGATTTCATCATGGCGCTCGCATTTCAATACGCGTATTCATTGAACAAGAACACTACCCTTGAACTGTATTACGCGCCTGTTGGCGACCCGGCTTTGGGGCCAGTAGCCTACCCTCACCGGGCATCCGCGATGGAACTGCCGCAGGCCACGCTTTCGCATCATTGGCAGGACTCAACACACATTGCGGATGAGGTCGTCACAGCGGGAGTTGCTTACAAGAAGATCAAGCTCGAAGCGAGTGGATTCTACGGATCGGAGCCGGATGAGTACCGTTGGGACATCGATTCCGGCCCAATCAATTCCTGGTCTACACGGCTTTGGTATTCTCCCGGCAAGAACTGGGCGGCGCAGGTTTCCGTGGGCCGTTTGACCAAGCCTGAGGCGTTGGAGCGCGGCGACCAGGTTCGGGCCACTGGCTCGTTAGAGTATTCAAAGCCAATGCGTGGAAGTAGTTGGTCGTCGAGCGCCGTGTGGGGCCGGGATCACAGTACGGAAACCCACCGCAACACGAATTCCTATTTAGTCGAATCGGTTCTCCCGTTAAGCCGTAAGGACTTCATCACCGGAAGGGCGGAGCTGGTCGATAAAGATGAACTGTTTCGAGGAGAGCCGGAACTTGAAGCGCAACTTGACAGCGCTTATGGAAGCACTTTTCGCATTGGTGCGTACACTGTGGGCTACACGCGGGACATCGATATCTTCCCGCATGTTCAGACCGGCCTGGGCGCGAATATTGAAGCGTATTCGTTGCCGGGTGCGATCAAGCCGTACTACGGTAACCATCCACTCGGGGGCAATATCTTTCTTCGCTTCCGGCTGAAAGGCCCGGAATAAACGGAGGCCGTCAGAAGAGGAGCAGAATGTTAAAACCGTTATCTCGACGCGTGTTTTTGGCTGCATGTGCAGGGCCGGTTATCGCGCTGGAGGCGTCCAGTGCACCTGATGTAGAATTTTTGAAGATTCCGGGCGGCGGGTTGCAGCCTCAGTCGGCAGTTGACCGGCGTGGCGTGATTCACTTGGTCTATCTGTACGGCGACCCGGCTGCCGCCGACGTAGCCTATGTGCGTAAAGGCCCACGCGACAAGGAGTTTTCCGCTCCAATTCGCGTGAACGGCCGGCCTGGCAGTGCTATTGCGCTGGGCACGGTTCGGGGAGCGCATCTGGCACTCGGCAAAGAAGGCCGGGTGCATGTAGCATGGAACGGCTCTTCTAACGCGGAACCAAAAGCCGCCAGAAATTCGGCGCCGATGCTCTATACGCGTCTGAAGGGTGACGGAACAGGATTCGAACCGCAACGGAACTTGATGCGTACCGGAAGCGGACTGGACGGAGGCGGAACTGTAGCGGCGGATTCACTCGGGAACGTCTATGTCGCTTGGCATGCGCAGGGACAAGTCGATGGCCGCCCAATCGAGGGAGAGGGGCATCGCCGGGTATGGATCGCGCGATCGACCGACGACGGCCAGACCTTTTCGCCGGAAGCCGCGGTGTCCCCGGCGGAACTGGGCGCGTGCGGCTGCTGCGGTATGGGCGCTCTTGCGGATTCGCGGGGCAATTTGTATCTTCTGTATCGCAGTGCTCGCGAGGTGGTCCATCGCGACATGTATTTGATGATTTCGAAAGACCACGGCAAAACCTTTCGAGCGATTTGCCTCTCTCCCTGGGAGATCGGAGCGTGTCCCATGAGCACGGTATCTCTGACCGAAGCCGCCGGACGTGTGCTCGTTTCGTGGGAAACGCAGGAACAGGTTTTCTTCGCACCCGTAGACATGCGCACACTTACGCCCGGAAAGCCCATCTCAGTTCCCGGTCCAGCGGCGAAGCGAAACCATCCGTCGATTGTGGGCAATAGCCGGGGCGAGACGTTGCTGGCGTGGACGGAAGGAACTGGCTGGAAACGGGGCGGATCTATCGCGTGGCAGGTCTTCGATACGGCGGGGAGACCCGTTTCGGGGAAGAGTCAGGCCGCCGCTATTCCTGCGTGGGATTTCGCTACGGCCGCGAGCAGTGCCGGCCAATTTCTCCTGATATCGTAATCATCGTGGCCCCAAAACATAGATAGGCCATGGGGGTATCTGATATCATAGGGCGGGAGGGTATATGAACGGCCCAGTAGATTTGGTGAGCATCTCGGCTCCAAACGCACTGCCGAGTGAGACAGATCCCGTGTGTGGCATGAAGGTTCTTCCCGAGCGAGCAGCCGGCCACTCCGATTACCACGAAAAACGGTACTTCTTCTGCGGACTGTCGTGTCTGCGGAAGTTCGAAGAAGCTCCTGAACAATATATCGCGCAGGACGGGAACAAACCCGGCCTCAAGGATGTTTCCAGTCAGAGCGATAACGCTGCCGAGTACACGTGTCCGATGCATCCCGAAGTCATACAAGTCGGGCCGGGCGCATGTCCCATCTGCGGCATGGCACTCGAGCCGCGAATGGTTACCGCGGAAGACGAAGCGAATCCCGAGCTGATCGACATGACCCGGCGCTTCTGGGCGGCCGTAGCACTGAGCGTCCCGATTCTCCTCGTCATGATTGCCGATTTACTGCCGGGAAGGCCGCTGCCACATGTCGTCGGTATGCGGAGTATCCGTTGGATCGAGTTCGCACTCGCGACGCCGGTGATTCTTTGGGCGGGCTGGCCGCTTTTTGAGCGCGCCTGGGCGTCCATTGTCCACCGTAGCCTCAATATGTTCACCCTGATCGGAATGGGTGCGGGAGCGGCTTACATTTATAGCGTTGTTGCGACGATCGCGCCTTCGATTTTTCCCGCTTCGTTCCGTACTTCAGCCGGTGGATTGGATGTCTACTTCGAACCCGCGGCAATCATCGTGACTCTTGTGCTCCTTGGGCAAGTGCTCGAGCTACGCGCACGGAACCAGACAAGCAGCGCATTGAAATCGCTGTTGCGGCTGGCGCCTAAGAGCGCTCGGGTGATCCGGGAGAACGGCACGGAGGAAGATGTACCGGCCAACAATATTTCCATAGGTTTCAAGTTGCGGGTACGCCCGGGTGAAAGCGTTCCCGTTGACGGCGCGGTTCTGGAAGGAACCAGTTCGGTTGATGAATCCATGATCACCGGAGAATCGATTCCGGTTGAAAAAACTGCCGGCAGCAAGGTGACCGGCGGTACGGTAAACGGTACTGGCAGCTTCGTCATGACGGCGGAGCGTGTCGGAAGTGATACGGTTCTTTCTCATATCGTGCGGCTGGTGAGCGAGGCTCAAAGGACGCGGGCTCCGATTCAACGGCTGGCGGATGTCGTTGCCTCGTACTTTGTGCCGGTAGTGATCGCGGCGGCGGCGATTACATTCGCGATATGGGCCATTTGGGGTCCTGAACCGCGTTTTGCGCACGCTCTTGTGAATGCGGTTGCGGTACTTATCATTGCGTGTCCTTGCGCGCTGGGTCTTGCCACTCCGATGTCCATCATGGTGGGCACTGGACGCGGGGCAAGCGCGGGCGTATTGATCAGGAATGCGGAAGCGCTCGAAACTTTGGAGAAGGTTGACACTCTGGTTATTGATAAGACGGGAACGCTTACGGAGGGCAAGCCGCGGCTCACAACCATTCTGCCGTTAGGCGGAATGAGCGAATCGGAATTACTGCGGATCACCGCAAGTCTGGAGCAAGCCAGTGAACATCCGCTCGCCGCGGCTATTGTGGATGGCGCCAGAGAGAAGAGCCTTTCGTTGGTATCGCCGGGCGACTTTCAGTCTTTTACCGGACGGGGAGCCACGGGCGCCATTGAAGGACGCGAGGTAGCGGTTGGCAACTCGAAACTCCTTGAAGAAAAATCGATTTCTATCGACGCGTTGGTCCGTCCCGCAGCGGATTTGAGAGCCAAAGGGCAGACCGTTATGTTTGTGGCGGTCGATGGGCGCGCGGCGGGACTGATCGGAGTCGCGGACCCGATCAAAGCGTCCAGCAAAGAAGCAATCCGGCAACTTCATGCCGAGAAGCTTCAGATTGTAATGCTCACCGGCGATAACCGTGAAACGGCGCGGGCCGTAGCTCAAGAATCGTCGATCGATCAGATAGAAGCGGACGTCTTGCCGGATCAAAAAGCCGACGCCGTGAGGAAGCTGCAAGCACAAGGCCACATTGTCGCGATGGCTGGCGACGGGGTGAACGACGCTCCAGCGCTGGCTCAGTCGCAAGTGGGTATTGCGATGGGCACGGGTACGGACGTAGCAATGGAGAGCGCCGGTGTGACGCTCGTCAAAGGAGATTTGCGCGGGATCGTTCGTGCGCGGCGGCTCAGCCGGGCAACCATGCGGAACATTCGTCAAAACCTTTTATTTGCGTTCTTATACAACATTCTGGGCGTGCCGATTGCGGCGGGAATTCTGTACCCGTTCTTCGGGGTGTTGCTGAGCCCGATGATCGCCAGTGCGGCGATGACGTTCAGTTCCGTCTCGGTAATTGCTAATGCGCTGCGATTGCGAAACGCGGAGCTTTGAGCCGCTTCACTTTCTGAGCAGGCGCTGCGCCCATTGCTCCATACCGTCGCCGGTTTTAGAGGAAACGGCGATCACTTCCATGCCGGGCCGAACGGCATTAATGTTTCTCTTAGCGGCTTCCCAATCAAACTCCACAGCTTGCGCCAGGTCTGTTTTGGTGATTACGGCGATATCCGCGGTGTTGAAAATGGTGGGATACTTCAGCGGTTTATCTTCGCCTTCGGTGACCGACATTAGAACCGCTCTTAAGTCTTCGCCGAGGTCGTAGCTCGAAGGACAAACCAGGTTGCCGACGTTCTCGATAAAAAGCAAATCCAAGTCGTCGAGGGTCCAACCCTCCAGCGCCTTGTTCACCATCTCGGCGTCGAGGTGACAAATTGTGCCGGTCGTGATCTGGCGCACCGGGACCATGCTTCGCGCCAGACGAACGGCATCGTTGTCCGTGGCGAGATCGCCGACCAGCGCCGCGACTCGTGCGTTCGGCCGCAGCAGCGAGAGAGTCTTTTCGAGGAAAGCCGTTTTGCCCGATCCGGGACTGGATACCAGACTGACGACGTAAACACCTGCCGCGTGAAAACGGCCGCGAAGGTCGCGGGCCAGCAGATCATTCCGCTTCAGTACCTTCTGCCGGACTTCAACCAGCCGCGGTTGCGTGCTCATCGATTAACTCTAACGCGAAGACTTCCAGCTCCGACCCTCTACGTATATCTGCGCTTGGAGTATCGCAAATCGCGCAGCACAGGCGCTGCATTGAAACGGCTGGGCGTTCTTCCTGGCACACGGGGCAATAGAGCACTACAAGGATCTCTTCGATTTCCAGCCTTGATCCTTCAAGCTGCGTGCCTTCACACGCCACCTCGTACGAGAAAAGCAACGCGTCCTTTACCACGCCCGAGAGCGGCCCAAGTTTAAGATGCACTACGGCGACCCTCGCGTCCTGCCGCCGGTCGAGTTCTTCTTCAACTCCTTCGATGATGCTCAACGCAATCGAGAGCTCGTGCATTCCGGCCCGCGATCACATCCTCTCGATTTTGATATAGCGCTTCATATCCGCCCAGTTCATCATCACGCCCGCAACGACTGCTACCGCCGCTACGATGCCTGCAATTTTAAACGCTCTCATGGCAACAGACCTCTTCTTCCTTCACGTCATTGGAACAACTTATAGAATTCGTGAACTCCTCAATCAGTTGGAGTATCGTTTCGACGGCTGGAGCTACCGCAGTCTCGACCACTTTGCTCAGCCCGATGTGGCCACTCTCGTCGTGATCGAGGACCAAGGGTTCACAGCCAACTAGCAAAACCTTCTTGAAGTGCGCGCCCATGCTCTTTGCGAGCGCCAAAACGCGGACTGGATCCAGACCGTGCGAATTCACCATGCAGGCTTCCTCGGACGCGTCGGGTATATCGTCGCGTTCGATCTCGATGGTGTAGAGCGTGCCGGGCGCGCCGCCTCGCGCTGTTGCGTCTACCAGAATCGTCAGATCATATTCATCCAGCAGAGCAAAGCCAAGATCGATACCGCGGATTCCGATATCCATGACCCGGACGTCTTCAGGAAAGCCGAGTGTGGCAAGTTTGTGAACGACAGCCACGCCGAAAGAATCGTCACCCTGGAAAATGTTGCCGATGCCGGCGATCAGCACGGAGGCGCTCATATGTTCACCGGCTCCACTTCGTTTGTTGAGAAAAAGAAGCGGTGTCCGGCCTGGCGCATCTCCCCTAGATCTCTACCTGGGTCGTCTTCGAGGACCACCGCAAAATGTATGTTGCGCTCGAAATCTTCTTCTACCGCTTCGATGACGGCTATCTTGCCTTCGAGAAATGTATCGAAGATATCGGCTCGCTTTTGAGGCCGGAGCCGCACGCGATCACCCTTTTTTAGCTCGACGCCCGAAACCGCGGCGCTAACCGCCGGTGTGCCTTCGAGAGTGTCCCAGGCGCTCCACGGATTAGTTTGCGGGTCTCTCATCCCTCGCATCGCACCATGCAATTCGAGTAGATGCTCCGGCGGACTTGCTTCCAATCTCTCCAGCATTTTCCGAACGCGCTCGTCCGATCGACGCACTTCGGCTTTCTCTTCGTCGGTGAGCGTAAGGATACGCAGGATCAGAATCTCGTCGATCTCGGTCGCGTCGAATAGATCCCCTTTGCTCTCGGGCGCTATTTGTGGATAGTCGTAGAGAATAATGGGCGAGCCGAGCATTGTGTCGCGAGATCCGTTATCGCCAACGAGCACGGGCCACACTCCGGTATTTTGGCAAGCCGCTGCTTCATCCCGGAGTTCATAGGGAGGATCGGTCTGCGATACGAATTCACCGTGTTGTATTTGGAGTACCGCGTGCGCCGAAGCCAGTGAGTGTAATAGTGCATCGTTGCGACTCGCGAATTCGCCGGGCGTCGTGTTGCGGACGCGCAGAGTCACGCGAAAGAGATTCTCCCGTACCCTCACCGCCGACACTTCGATCTCGCCTTCGGCCGGGAACTCACGGCCCGCAACGGAGATTTTGTCCAAGCGCGGACCAGCGGCCAATTCCGGCAAAGATAGTGACTTCACGCCAGCCTTTTGTTCAACCGCTTCTTGCCAGACACGCTCATCGGTAGTTCGCTCTACGAGTTGCAGAAAGCGAACTGAAACGTCTACGATTGCACTCTCCGGACCCGATGCCAAGCACTCCATTTGGAAGTACGACCGATCCGATCCCGTTTGATTCGCGGCCCACGCCGGAGGGTACAGCACGCCAAAGTTCCAACGCTGCTGGTTCTTCAACGCGGATTTGCGGTATGGATAAAGAAGATAGCCCTCATAGAGAACCGTCCGGGCGATGCTGTCTATTATTTCGGAATTCATGACACCGCGCGCTCCCGTTCCGCGATGGCCAGCATACGCTGAATCGTTTCTTCGAATGTCGCAAGTCCTTCGCTCATTTTGAAGCGGTACAGTTCATCAAACACGTCACGGCGCAGATTCAGGTACGCCGAATTCGGATAATGCAGATCCATCAAGCTCTTCCAGGCTTCGACGGGTAAACGGAAACGAGCCTCCTTGTTCCAGGAGATCGGCGCGACTTGCAGCACACCCTGCCCGCCATCGTAGAACACGGTACCGCTGAACAAAAAAGTGACGGGAATTTCGCCATCCGCGATGCCGTGGAAGTACTTGGCAGTGGCTACATTGAAGTCGAAGGTACACGGCACCGTGATGGGATAAACAATACTGCCTGAGAACGCCGGGATGTTCACGGACGCGTTCATCCATGTCATCGCGCGCAGCGTGTCTCCCCAACGGCTTGGATGGTCGAATAGTTCCCGAAGTTGAGTTTGCTCCGTTGGACTGTAGCGCCGCCGCGTTACTTCAAGCTGTATTTGGCAGCGCAGGAGAACGGCGTGAATGGATTGTTCGGGGAAAGGATTCGTCACTCGCAGATCGAACGCAAGCGCGGGCGTGATCATGTCACGCACCGGGTTCACCGCGACAATCTCAAACGAAAGATCTGGCATAGGACGTCACGGCTTCCGGATAGGCGCGTTCCTTCAAATGATCGAAGAACTTTCCGATTTGCTCCCAGCCTTCATCTCCGCCCGAGAAGCCGCGCCAGTATTTGCGTACAACTCCGGTCAGCTTATAGCATTCATCGATCGGCGCCCAAAAGTATTCGCGTGCACCGTTCATGCGATTGATCAGTAGAGCCTCTACATCGGGGCTTAGCTTTGCCAATATCGGATTATCCGCGACGAGTTCTTCCCAGGATTCTTCGTCGAGCACGGACTCGGTTGGTCCGGCGGGACTCGGATATACCGCAAGAATTTGATCTGAAAGCGAGGACGGATAAATGAAGGCCAGCCCAATCGGGATCCCGAGACTGCTCCAAGCTTGATCGGACAAGTTGAAGTCGATCAGACGCCGGGAATCGCGCGGCACCCGGCGATACTTAGTCTCACCGCTACTACCAAACAAAATCGCGCACGCGTCGCAGGTACAGAGTAGGCGCCGAGTTTTTGGTTCGACCAGGTGTTGATGCTGCTCGGCGAGCGTAAGAGAGCATAGATCACATCGCTCCAGTTCGGGTGGTTTCCGCACAAAATTGCGGAGCGACGTCAAACCGCTCATACGTGTGAACCGGCCAGAAGTTCGGAGAGAGGCACGAAATTCGCGGGCGGGGTCTCCTTCAGACCTTCGATTACGACGGTTCCGATCTCCGGGGCAGCCTGGAAAATAGCGTTCTCAACACTGGCTCTTACTGGCGTGCCCGACCACGTTCGCGCCGAATCGAATTGCACCCGCACTGTTCCGGGTTCAATAGCAATCAACGAGAGCTTTGCGCCGATGGACGCGAAAACATCCTGCAATTTGTGAACGGCGCGGTTGACTCGCGTTTCCAGGTCATCCGGATGGAGATCATGCAAAAGCAACATGCTGCTGGTGAGGTCGTCAGCGGCGATTTGCTCAATGATCACCTCGCCCACGCTCCCGGATTCGGCAACAATCTCCATGACGCGATCCAGTCCCGCTGCGTGAAAATCCAGCACGGCCTGTAGGAGATCGACAGCAATACTTCGCGCCCTAGGGTCGGGAAGCGACTCGGCGCGGCGAACGAGTTCCTCGATTTTATCGGTCCACTCTTGCGAGCGGACCTCACTGATTGCCATACGATGTGTGCGAGAACTCGCGATTACGGAGGTGGCATGTGCGGCATACGAGGATCGATCGGATCGCGCGCTTTCGGATTGATGCTAGTGGAATCCCGTGCCGTACGAGTGCCGGTCTCGCGCCCCGGTTCAGGGCCTTTCTGCCGCAAGACTTCCTCCCCTCGCGTGGTGCCTTCGGTGTGAGAAGATATTTCCGATTTTTTCGTATGTGACATGCGATCTCCTAGGAATGCGTATTTCCCATCATCGACGAGTGGTGTGTCTTCAGAACCTTTCCGTCTCCAAGGTACATATGCACACCGCACGGCAAGCAGGGATCGAAACTTCGGACGGCACGCATGATATCTATACCTTTGAAATTCTCCGGTCCGTTTTCTTCGAAAATCGGCGTGTTCTGGATCGCATCTTCGTAAGGTCCGGGAGTGCCATAGACATCTCTCGGGCTGGCATTCCATGGAGTCGGCGGATAGGGGTGATAATTGGCGATCTTTCTATCGCGAATCACAACATGGTGCGATAAGACGCCGCGCACTGCTTCATGGAACCCGCAGCCGATTGCTTGATCGGGAACCTTGAAGTCCGCCCAGGTTTTGGTATTTCCGGTCCGCACGCAGTTCAACGCCTTCTCCACAAAGTAAAGGGCCGCCGCCGCGGCATAGGCCTGGAAATAGGTCCGGGCCCGGTCGCGTTCAATCGCGTTGCTCCATTTCGGTATCTTCCATTCAAATTCAGTTTCGGGAAGCAGAGCCGTCTTGGGCAAATTGATTTTCACGCTGCTGCCGGTCGATTTGATATAGCCGATATCGACGAGTCCGTTCAGCGCCGTTGACCACAGTCGCGGAAGCGGTCCGCCGCCTGTATCGAGAGCCAAGTGATCTCCCGTACGCTTGTCGAGCCAGCGCGGCGACATGACCCAGGTGTAATTATTTTTGAAATCGCGCTTTTGCGGCTTGGGCGTAGTGGTCTGATTCCACGGATGCCGCTTATCTACCGGGTTGCCAAGCGGATCTGTTTTGACGAAAGTCTCTCCTCCTTCCCAGTCCTGGTAAAACGAACTACCAAGGAGGATGCGCATATTGAGATTGATATCGACCAGATCGTTTGTGACGACCTCGCCATCGACAATCACGCTCGGGGTCACGTACATGGCACGGCCCCATTTCGACATATTCTCGTATTTGTAATCGCACTCGTACGGATCGTTGAAAGATCCCCAACAACCCATTAGAATCCGGCGGCGGCCCACTTCTTCGTAACCAGGCAGGGCCTCATAGAAGAAGTCGAAGAGGTCGTCATGCATGGGGACGGCCTTCTTCATGTATTCCACGTACTTCATGAGCCGCACCAGGTAATCGGTAAACAGTTGATGCGTCGGAACGGTGCCGACGCCGCCCGGGTACAGTGTCGAAGGATGAACGTGCCGGCCTTCCATCAGGCAGAACATTTCGCGCGTCAAGCGGCTCATCCCCAATGCTTCGCGGTAGTATTCACCGCTAAATGGATTGAGCGCCCGCATAATATCCGCGATTGTCCGGTAGCCGTGCTTCGAAGCGTTCGGGCACGAGTAAGTTTCGGCTTTCGCGAACACGGCGGGATTGGTCTGCTTAACCATCGCCTCACAGAAATCAACCCCAACAAGGTTGTCCTGGTACAGGTTGTGGTCGAACATGTATTCGGCGGCTTCGCCTAGATTGATGATCCACTCACCCATCTCCGGTGTTTTCATACCGCAAGCCATATTGGCCGCGTAGACCGCGCATGTAGCGTGATTGTCGCCGCAGATGCCGCAAATTCGCGACGTAATGAACGGAGCGTCCCGTGGGTCTTTCCCCTGCATGAAGATGCTGTAGCCGCGAAAGATGGAAGATGTGCTGTAGCACTCGGCCACTTGCCTGTTGGCGAAGTCGATCTTCGTGAAAATTCCGAGACTACCTACGATCCGGGTAATCGGATCCCAGTTCATCTCAACAAGATTTCTGCTCTTCTGTTCCTGGCCGCTGATGGGTTCTGTTACGGTTGCCATTCCAGTTACTCTCTCCTCAGTAAGTCGTCGGTTGATAGCCAGTAGTCAACGTAGAGCCGCGATGACGCCATTTAGGTTCTTTGTTGGCTGCATTGTTAGTAATAGCTCGCAGCGCGCGCATCATTTTTCCGTAAGTGACGATTACGCTCGAAGATAATTTCCCGCCAGGGGGCTGGTCCATGAAAGGCATGAATTTATCCGGGAAGCCGGGCATTGTACAAGCAATGCAAATACCGCCCACGTTCGGACAGCCGCCAATGCCGCGCATCCAGCCGCGTTTGGTGACGTTACAGTTCACGACCGGTCCCCAGCAGCCAATTTTTACCAGGCACTTCGGTGAGCCATATTCATGCGCAAAATCACCCTGTTCGTAATATGCGCCGCGATCGCAACCTTCATGAACGGTTTTGCCGAAAAGCCATGTTGGGCGTAACTGCTCATCGAGCGGAATAATGGGCGAGAGACCCGCCGCCTGATAGAGCAAATACAGCACGGTCTCCATCATGTTGTCGGGTTGCACGGGGCAGCCCGGCACGTTGACAACAGGCAGGCCGCCCGCTGAACGGAAAGACTTGCCGAGATAGTCCACCAAACCCATCGCGCCGGTCGGGTTTCCCGCCATCGCATGAATTCCACCGTACGCAGCGCAAGTGCCGCAGGCGATCACGCCCCAAGCTTTCGATGCGAGCCGGTCAATCCATTCGCAGGTGGTAATGGGCTGCCCTGTGTTGTAGTCCGTGCCTTGAGCGGCCCAATATCCTTCGCTCTTCAGGTTCTCGTTCGGGATGGAGCCCTCAACTACCAGCACGAACGGATCGAGTTGTCCTTGTTCGGCCTGGTAGAAGAACTTCATAAAGTCGTCGCCGACTTCCATGGCAAGTACCGGATTGTGCAGATGCACTTTGGGCAGGCCCGGAATAGCGCCCATCAGAACATCTTCAATGCTTGGTTGTTCCGCGGCGGTGATGGAGATGGTGTCTCCATCGCAACTGAGACCAGCCGTAAGCCAGATAATGTGAACGTCAGAAACACCGGAACTGCGCGGGGTTGACTGCGGGAGCGACGTTGTCGCCATAGTCTTTTGCGCCCTCCTTCAATGCGGCTTCCGCAAGTGCGATGCGCCGCAGGAACTTGTGTTACTCAGCAGCTAGAATCTATCACAAGTTTTTGCCGCATGGAGAAAAGTTTTTACTTCTCCCGCATTATTGCCAGTACTGCAGGGGCCGACGCTTATGCGGCTAACGCGGCCGAAGCCGCTTGTCCCAAGCTGATCCCGCCATCATTTGGAGGCACGGCGTTGTTCATCCAGATCTCAATGCCGCTATGTTGCGAGCATGAGTTAATTTCAGATAACAGCAATTCATTCTGAAAAACTCCGCCCGATAAAACGAGTAAGTCAATTGAATTAGATTCACACAGCCGTTTGGCTCCTTTCCAAAGAGAACAGGCTAACGCCGTATGAAAAGAACGCGATATTTCGCCCGGATCTCTTCCGCGGATACGGTCTCGAACGATCGCGGCAAGCAGAGGCCGAAAATCTAAACTGCCTTCAGTAACGGGGAACGGATATGGCTGCGAAACTGCCGCTGAGCGCGCAATCTGTTCAAGCCAAATGGCGCCCTGTCCTTCAAACGTGATTTCGCGCGTGAAGCCTAATAGGGCAGCGACTGTATCGAACAAACGCCCAACGGAAGAGGTCTCGAACGTACGAACTTGCTTCTGCACCAGTTGCAGCGATGCCAGATAACGCGCCGGGAAATAGAACGGCGCTTCGAGCAGATTTGGTAAATCCTCGATTTGAGTTAGAAATCCAGCCGCGCATTGCACGGGATAGCGTGCCGCAGCATCGCCGCCGGGCAGTGAAGCTTTTCTGAGGTGAAGGGCTCGCGTCCACCCGGTCCGTATGCTGCCGGTGAAAAACTCGCCTCCCCAGATTGTCCCATCGTCGCCGTAGCCGGTTCCATCGAAACTGACGCCAACCGCCCGCCGCTCCCACGCCTGCCGCTCCGCCAGCACTGACGCAATGTGAGCATGATGATGCTGAACGGCGTGTCTGGCGTGGGCCGGCAACTCAAGCGCGTGCAAGGTGGATGCGTATTCCGGATGACGATCGTGAACGACCACGAGATCGTCCCAGTCAATGCCGTACATCGCGACGAAATCCTGAATCGTTTGGCGGAACGCTTCGAATGATGAGTAGTCGTCCAGGTCGCCGATGTGCTGGCTGACGAATGCCTGTCCTTCGACTGCCAAGGTAATGGTGTTTTTCAGGTCGGCGCCCAACGCCAGAATCGGACGGGTTTCTGGAAACGTAGTGACGGCGCCGGGTGAATAGCCGCGCGAACGGCGTAGAATCGTCGGCCCGAACACGCCTGCACGAGCCACCGAATCATCCACGCGCCGCGCGATGGGACGTTCGCCAATCAGATACGAGTCGGCAATATCTGCCAAGCGCTCGTGGGCATCCTCGTCGCGGTACGCAATTGGTTCGCTCGAGCGATTTGCGCTGGTCATGACCAAAACGTCAGGAGCCCCGGCAGTGAAGAGCAGATGATGTAGCGGCGCATAAGGAAGCATCACGCCCAGTTCCTGGGTTCCGGGCGCGACTCCGGAGAGCGTTGCTTTCGCAGGTGCAAGAACGATGGGCCGGGCTGGTGACTTTAGCAGTTTCTCCGCCGCAGGCGAGAGGTCAACCAGGTCGCGAGCGATCTCGATGCTTTTGACCATGACGGCAAACGGTTTTTCTTTGCGGAATTTCCGTTCACGTAAAGCACGCACCGCTTCATTGTTCCCGGCATCGCAGCTCAGGTGATATCCGCCAATGCCCTTCATCGCAATAATATGTCCCGCGCGGAGCAGTTCAGCCGCAGCCTTGACGCTGGCAACATCGCCATGCACCGTGCTCTCGGAAGTTTCAAGAAAGTAATGGGGGCCGCAATTGGGACACGCTATCGGTTGAGCGTGAAACCGGCGGTCGAGCGGATCGTTGTATTGATGCGCGCAGAGTGCATCCATCGGCCAGTGCCGCATGGTTGTGCGCGAGCGGTCATAGGGCAGGCTCTCAAGAACTGTGAAGCGCGGCCCGCAGTTGGTGCAATTGATGTACGGGTAAAGATATCTCGGATCGCTCGCGTCGAACAACTCAGTCAGGCACGCATCGCAGACAGGCAGATCAGCCGAGATGCGAACCGATGGCGGCCCGGAGCGCTGGCTATCACGGACAGTAAACCCAGCCAGTCCGGTGGGCTCGCACTCCATAATTTCGAGCGAGCTAATGTCAGCCGCAGGCGGAAGATTCGTGGTCAGGCCGGTGACAAATGCCAGAAGCGCGGCCTCACAACCTTCAATATGAATTTCGACGCCGTTTTCCTGATTCAGCACCCAGCCGCAGAGGCCGTTTTTACGTGCCAACTGGTACACGAATGGCCGGAATCCCACACCTTGCACGACCCCGCGCACCCGGATGAGACGCGCGCCCATTCACGCGTTGTCCGCTTTGACTACGCAGCCCCGGCCTTGCCATCCGATCTGAACTACTTTGTCGTCTTCCACCAGAACAGGAACCGTTCGTTGTCCTCCGGTGAGAGCCTGCATTCGTTTCAAAGCGTCAGTGTCAGTTTCCACATCGTACTCGACGAAATCACGCTTTTTCCAGTCGAGCCAGTCCCGCAGCTCTTGCGTGAAGGGACAACTTGCCGTTCCAAAAAGCTCAAACCCGGCCATGCCTCGTCCTCTCTAGCAGGTCGCGAATGGTGTGATACGTGGAGGCTTGCACTTCCTGGATTCGCGGGATGTAATCGGAGCGCACCACGAGCGGATGTTCAACCAGTCCCCGGCGAACGATCTCACCGCCGTCGTATCCCAACAGTGCAACTGTCAGCAGCCCGCGCTTCTTTGCTTCTTCGAGCGCCATGATTACATTCTTAGAACCACCGCTGGTTGAGATTCCAATCGCCACATCTTCGGGACGGGCGTGTGCGATCAGTTGCCGCAAAAACACCACTTCGGTTCCGACGTCGTTTGCGAGAGCGGTAATGTTCGCGGGCTCAAAAGAGAGCGACACAGCCGGAATGGGAGCGTAGCCCGAAGGCGGCGAAACGCAATCGATCGCCCAATCGTTTGCATCCGTAGCGGAGCCGCCGTTTCCGAAAAGAATCAACTTGCCGCCTCGGCTTACGCGCTCTCCAATGGCCAGCGCCGCGTTCGCAATATGCTCCGATTCTTCTCTCGCGGCCTGCGCCCGGAGCTTCGCGTCTTCCGAAACCTTCGTTCTTATCGAGCTTGCAACCTGTTCGAGAATTCCGTGCGTTTCCTGCTTCTCTCTGCCCAGGAACGGATAAAGAAATCCGGCGTCTCCAACATCATGGCCCAGCTCGCGATGTTCAAAGAAAACGTGCACGGTTTCCCAGAGCGTGTGATAGAGAATTTCTATTAACTCCTGATGGATGAAAGGGTTGCTTGCCGGCGTCTGCAATGCATAAGAGCCGTGATTTCCAGGGAGCGAGAACGTCATAGCGCCTCGTCCCGCAGCCTCGTCGAGCGCGGCTTGAATCTCCGGATCTCCTTCGGGCGGTCCAAACCCCATGACCATATCTTCGGGTTGCAGCAGGGCTCGCAGCCAGGGAAGATATAGAAGCGACAAGTCGAGAGCGGGCAGCGCGCGTTTGCCGACGATTACCGGGTGAACGAATTCAACTGAGACGTGTTGAGCATCCGTGGCGTACGGCCCTTTGCCGAAGGCGAGCAATCGCCCGCCTTTTAGGAAGCGCTCGGACATGGCACTACAAGCGGCGGCAAGGGTCTGTGACTCACGCGCGAAGAACTCCTCAAAAATCCTGTTGCGCTCTGCGAAAGCTTCTTCGACGTGATGCGAAAGTTCTGTCGCTAGGGACGGCATGTGTTAACAAATCCGCGGGAGCGGATCGCCTACAAGCATATCGATCACACGGGTCCCGCCGTATCCAGTAATTCCGAGCACTGTGCCGGACGGTTGTTCCCGTATCTCGCCGATCACAACGCACTCCTGCCCTCCCGGCGTGTTCTTCAAAGCGTGTAGCGCGGCGTCGGCATGCTCTGGAGCAATGACCGCGAGGAATTGGCCTTCGTTCGCGATGTGCAGCGGATCCAGACCGAGAAGTTCGCAGGCCCCGCGCACGGCATCGCGTATGGGCACATGATCTTCAAAAACCGCGACGCACAAATCGCAATCGCGGGCAAGCTCATTCAGGCACGTCGCAACCCCGCCGCGAGTTGGATCGCGCATCCATCGAACACCCGCACCTGCCACAGTTGCGATAGCTTCGACCATGGGAAGCACCGATCTCGTATCGGAGCAAATTTCGGCTTCGATATCAAGTTCGCCTCGCGCAAGCAGAATGGTAATGCCATGGTCCCCAATGGGACCGCTCAACAAAACTTTGTCGCCGGGACGAACACTGCGCGCGCTAATCGCAAGGCCTGGAATAGGGCGGCCGATTCCAGCCGTCGTTACATACATTCGGTCGGCTTTACCGTGTTCGACTACCTTGGTGTCACCGCCTACTATCGCGACGCCGGCGTGCTCGGCAGCTTTCGCCATAGCGCGGACTTCCGCCTCCAACACGTCGCTCGGCAGCCCAGCTTCCAGAATGTAGGTGACCACGAGGCTTTCCGCTCTGGCGCCGGAGACAGCCAGATCGTTTACCGTGCCATTCACGGCAAGCTCGCCAATCGAGCCGCCTGGAAAACGAAGCGGCTTCACGACAAAGCTGTCCGCCGTGAGGGCTATTCTCGATCCGTTGACGTTGATGTGGGCCGCATCGCCCAGCGGTTCGGAGGATGCGCCAAACAACAAGGGCGCGAACAGGCCCTCGACTAACCTGCGGCTCGCCTTGCCCCCCGCGCCATGCGCCATCTCAATCTGGGTATCGCGAAAACGAATCTTGGGGGGAGCCGTGCTCATAGCCGGCTCAGGCGGGGACGCTCATGGCGGTTTCAATCCTCGTCAGCGGCGACTTGCGATGTTCGTAGTTGTAGTAGGCCGCGCAAGATCCTTCAGACGAGACCATCAGAGCGCCTACCGGACGTTCGGGCGTGCACTCTTTTCCAAACAGCTTGCACTGGACCGGTTTCAAAGCGCCTTTCAGCACCTCGCCACATTGCGCAGCTTTGGGATCTGTGACGCGTACGCCGGGAACATGGAATCGCCGCTCGGCGTCCCAGGTAGCGTAGCTCGGTCGAATTTGCAAAGCGGATTGCGAAATGAATCCCATTCCGCGCCATTCAAAATAGGGGCGCAACTCAAAAACCTCGGACATCGCCTTCAGTGCGGCGCGATTCCCTTCCCACGGAACTACACGCGTGTATTGATTTTCGACTTTCGCCTCGCCCGCTTTGAGTTGCCGGAGCAGCATGACGATGGATTGCAGGACGTCCACCGGCTCAAACCCCGAAACCGCGATCGGCTTGTGTTCATTCTTCACGATCCATTCATAGGGACGGCACCCAATAACCGTTGAAACGTGGCCCGGGCCAATGAACGCGTCTATGCGCATATCGGGCGAATCTAGAATGGCACGAATCGCCGGAATGATCGTGACGTGATTGCAGAAGACGGAAAAGTTCTTCAGTCCAAGAGCCTTTGCGCGCATCAGCGTCAGCGCGGTGGAAGGAGCCGTGGTTTCGAAGCCTATAGCGAAGAACAGCACGTGCCTGTCGGGATTATTCTGCGCCAGCTTCAAAGCATCGGAAGGCGAGTACACGATCCGAATGTCCACGCCCCGCGCTTTGTGTTCCAGCGGACTGCCCTGCGTACCAGGGACGCGCATCATGTCTCCGAATGCGGTGAATATGACGTTTGGATCTTGCGCGATAGAAAGCCCATCGTCAATGCGCCCCATCGGCAGAACACAAACGGGACATCCCGGACCGTGAATCAAATCGATATTCGGCGGCAGAAGGTCTTTCAGTCCAAAACGATAAATGGCATGTGTGTGACCGCCGCACACTTCCATAAATCTGTATTGCCGCTGTGGGTCGGCCAAGCGCCGAATCTCCTCGGCGGCCTTCCCGATCACGCCGGCTTCGCGGAACTCATCCACATATTTCATAGGAGCGCCTCAAGGTCCATTCCCGGCAATCAACGTTGCCTGGATGGAGTCACCTTCAGTAGAGCCGTACCCTTGCACTTCTTCGAGCACAGCTTCATCTTCGCCGAGCATCGAAAGTGTCCGGAGTTGATCCAGCGCCTGCTCTTCGCTGATCTTGCTCATGGCAAACCCGACGTGTACCAGAACCCAATCACCGCTTCGTGGCGGGTCGTCTAACAAAAGTCCCAAATCAACGTGCCGCCGCACGCCAACTACTTCGACTAACGCGCGATTCGTTTCGCCGGTCGAGAGTTCGATCACTTTCGCTGGTATCGCCAAGCACATATGCGGAAGCCTCGGTTAAGAGCAAACTGTCTCATCCGAATTGTACGCCCGCGCTTTCCGCCGATTATCCGACGATGTTGCGAATGTAGGCGAGATTGCGCCGCATGTCGGCATCCAGGCTGCCGGGATGAGCGTCGGTTTCGAGGTTCATCCAGCCGCTCCATCCAATATCTTCAATAGCGCGAATGATCGGCTTGAACTGAATAGTTCCTTCACCGAGGTAATGCGGATTGTCCTTCAAGTGAAACTGGCAGATGCGATCTTTGCCGAGCCAGCGAATCTCCTTTACCGGGTCGAATCCCGCTTCGGTCGAGTTGCCGACGTCGTAGTAGACGAGAACGTTCTTTGCGCGGGAACGGTCCATGATTCGGACGTTGTCTTCAGCGGAGATCGTATCCTCCAGCCCCAGAATGACGCCGGCCTTCTCAGCTTCGGGCGCCAGGTCGCGCAAAGCATCGCCCACGTTGTCCATATCGCTCTGGTTCTCGATGGCGCGAGGCCCGAAAAATGGCAGCAACAGCACCTGCGTCTTTAGCTCTTTCGTAAGCCGGATACTATCCAGCACCCACTTCGACGCTAAGGGATCGTTCTTGAGTCCGTTGTCATGCAATCGATCGACGCACGTTCCATCGATCGGCAGATTGTACTGCTTCGAAAGCTTCAGGTATTGAGCGATAGTCTCAGAGTTATCGGCAGGCATCCGTCCATCGACCAGCTTGCGTCCGAAGGAGACCTGGACTCCTGCGAATCCAAGGCGAGAGGCCGTCGGAATGGATTCCGGGTTGGCAGTGAGATCGAGATTCCAATCCGTCACTCCGATGCGTAAGGTTGGCGTACTCGCGAAGCTGGGGCGGCCGGCGCAGGCCAACGCAGCGGCGGCGCCCAGGAAGATCCGACGGGACGGTTTCATGTCATGCATTTGCTTTCACTCCAAAGATCTTTTCGGCGTAGATACGGCTGATCCGGAGATCCTCTCCAAGCGAGCGCGTCACAACCGTCTTCGGACGATAGGCGAGTTCAACGACGATGAGTGGATGCAGATCTTTCCGTTTCAAATAAGCGGCGATCTTCCTGTAGTCGATATCGCTGTCTTCGACATCTTCGAGCCAGAGCTTATCTTTCGCGCTACGAACGTGAATCTCTCGAAGCCGGTTCCCAACATCGCCGAGGAACGCAAGAGGATCGAAGCCTCCCTCATAGGCCCAGTCGCAATCAACACAGATCAAAACGTCCTTCGCATCGGTATTGCCGAGAATATAGCGCCACTCGCGCGCATTATTCTCCAATTGAGGCGTATGGTGATGCACGCGCAGTTCAAAGCCGTGGTCGGCTAAAGTGCGCCCCATGCGGTTAAGAGAGTCTGCTTCGACCGCGAGTTCCGCGTCCGTCTTCTGCTCATCGTTATGTTTTGGATCCGGATTGTTGACGATGCCCTTGCATCCAAATGGTGCGCAAATCTTGCCGGTCTCCAGAGCTTTGGCGATGGTTTGATCCGCTCCGGCTTTGTCATGCATCGGACCGCCCACATACACCGACGGCATCTTCAGGCCCTGCGATTGAAGGAGCGAGAGAACGCGGTCCCGGATGTCTGGCGTGAAGAACGCCGGGCTCAGTTCAACGTTTCTGAAACCTGCGGAACGCGCCATTGGGAGCACCTCTCCGACGACGCCGCCTAGAGGCTTCTTGAGACGCTCCGCATATTGTTGAAAGATGTATCCCTCGACGGATATCGTCGAGGATAGAGGGGTTGCCGCGGCAACTGAACCCGCGGCCGCCGCGACGAGAAGGTCCCGTCTTGTCATGATGAGGATTGTCTCACTTGTTCAAAATCATGTACATAAAACAAAAGTTGGCCACAGCCATTCTCCTGACCGCGTGGTTTTCAACCGAGCTTGCATCAGCCGCGCCCGCTCCACTTCTCAAGCCGCTAGGCCTGCAGTGCGACGCTCTGGTCGAGCCATTGGGAATAGATTCTACGAAGCCGCTTCTTTCCTGGCGCTTACAGGACTCGCGTTGGGGGGCGATACAGACGGCTTACCAGGTTCAGGTAGCCAGCAAGTCTGCTTTGCTCGCGAGCGGCAAGCCCGATGTATGGGACAGCGGCCGCCTTGCATCGGACCAGTCGGTAAATGTGCCGTACGCCGGTCCAGTTCTTGAAGCCGAAAAACGTTACTACTGGCGCGTTCAGGTGTGGGACAAGGATGGGCGTCTCTACCCGGCTAGCGATGTCAGTTGGTGGGAAACGGGTCTGCTTACGGCGGCCAACTGGCAAGCGAAGTGGATCGGCTACGAGTTAGAAGAGCATCGCCGGATCCGCAAATCGGGCGCGGCTTGGATCACGAATCCCGAAGTAGCGAACTTCGCCGGGGCGGGTGCTACCCATCACGATTTCCGATTCCGCTTCGACGTGACCAAGACTGTTAAGCGGGCAATACTGTATGTGACCGGGCAGGACACCGCCGCCGCCTGGATCAACGGAACGCAGGTGCTTCAGGCGCAGCCCATGCCTCCCTGGCAACAAATGCCGTGGCAGACGTACACCCGAAAAGATATAACCGGGGAGTTGCATGATGGCGGCAATCTGCTGGGAGTGGGAATCACTCACTACAATCCGCAGCCCGGTCCGCTAACCGCGCAAAACACCCGCACACCTATGAGCGCGTGCATTTATGTCGAATTGAGCGACGGTACCGTAGCGTTGTTTACCAGTGGCGGCCAAGGCTGGAAAGCGTCACTCAATGCCGAAGGAGATTGGTTCGCTCCGGCTTATGACGACTCATCGTGGAAGGAAGCGGAGAGCTTTAGACCCCCAACAGAACCCACCGGAAGTTCGATGGGAAATCCGTGGCCAACCGGACCCGTGAAGATCCTGCGTCAGGGTTTTGAAGTTACCAAACCTGTGACCTCAGCCCGGCTGTATGCGACTGCTCTTGGCGCCTACAAGTTTCACCTGAACGGGGGCGTTGTCGGCGATCAAATCCTCTCGCCCGGCTGGATGGACTTCCGCGAGCATGTCCCCTATCAGGTTTATGACGTGACCGCACAGGTGAAGGAGGGCGAGAACGCGATCGCCGCCTACCTGGCTCCCGGTTGGTACACAACGCCGCTGATGTGGTCCCGGCAAGGATACAACTACGGCGACACGCCGCCCGCTCTCAAAGCGCAATTGCGAATCGAACACGCGGATGGGTCCGTCGATTGGATTGTTACCGACGAATCGTGGAAGGCCGACGTCTCGCCCATCCTCAGCGCCGAAATCTACGATGGCGAAACCTACGATGCACGCCGAGTGCAGCATGGCTGGGACACGGCCTCATTTTCCGACGCGAATTGGAAACCAGCCGTCCTGGTCAATCCCAAAGAGCCCGAAATAGTCGCGCAATATTTTCAACCAATTCGAGAAGAGAGGGTGATGACGGCGAAAAGCGTCAATAGCCCCAAGCCCGGCGTTTACATTTATGATTTCGGTCAGAACCTCGCGGGCGTGCCCCAGGTGCACTTGCAAGGACCTTCGGGAACAGATGTGAAATTGCGCTTCGCCGAAGTTCTTAATCCGGATGGCACGATGTATGTTGCAAACCTCCGGACTGCTAAGGCGACAGACCATTTCATACTTGCTGGAGCTGGAATCGAAGAGTATCAGCCGCAGTTCACGTTCCATGGTTTCCGGTACGCGGAAATATCAGGACTTCCAACAAGACCGGGCATAGACGCCCTCAAAGTCGTGGTATTCCACACCGACGCTCCGTTCACGGCGCAACTGCATACCGGTAACCCGATGATCAATCAACTCTGGAGCAACATCCTGTGGGGCCAGCGTTCTAATTTCATCGGCGTGCCTACCGATTGCCCCCAGCGTGACGAGCGCCTCGGCTGGAGCGCCGACGCTCAGGTCTTCTGGCGTACCGCATCGTACAACATGGACTTGCACGGCTTTACGGAAAAGTTTTCCGCGGACCTTCGTGGGACCCAGATGGGAACGCCGATGTATGGCATTTTCGCGCCAGGTACGAGCTCTCCATTTCCGGGCTTTGGCGCTGGCTGGAGCGATGCCGGTGTCATCATCCCCTGGACCGGCTGGATACAAACGGGAGACAAGCGCGTGATCGAGCAGAACTGGGATGCAATGGAAAAGTATCTCTCGGCCATTGAGAAAGCGAATCCGGAGTTCTTGTGGCGGAACCAGTTCGGCACTCCCTTCGGTGATTGGCTCACGCCTACGCAGACAACGCCGGAAGACCTGATCGCTACCGCCTACTGGGCCTATGACGTTTCGCTGATGCGCGAGATGGCCAGTGCATTAGGAAGGGCCGCTGACGTAACCAGGTACGGTGATCTGTTCAACAACATCAAGGCGGCTTTCGGAAAAGCCTATGTCCGCTCGGATGGATTTGTAGGAGCGGTCGATAAATTTCCGAGCATTCCTCCACCGACCGCGACTCCCGTTACCGCCGAGGCAAGAAGCGCTCCCGTAGAGACGCAGACGGGTTACGTGCTGGCGTTGCATATGAACCTTGTTCCCGAAGAACTGCGCGAAGCGGCGGCGAAGAATCTCGTGCGCAAAATCGAAGATAATCGTTGGCTGCTTGGGACTGGTTTTCTGGGTACTCCCTATTTGCTGGAAGTGTTGTCGGACACTGGCCACAGTGATGTTGCCTACCGCTTGCTGCTGAATACCGCTTACCCGTCTTGGGGTTACCTGATCGAGCATGGGGCGACGACCATGTGGGAGCGCTGGAATGGCGACCAGATGCGTGGTGACCCTAGCATGAATTCCTACAATCACTACGCTTATGGTGCGGTGGCAGAGTGGATTTACCGCTACGCAGCGGGAGTGGATACCGTGACGTCCGACGCCGGGTTCCACACCATTTATCTTCATCCGAACTTTGATTCCCGCTTGGGCAGTCTGAAGTTTTCCTACCAATCTCCTTACGGGCCAATAACGTCTGCGTGGAGCATGACTGGCGGTCAGACTCACTGGAATGTCACGATCCCCCCAAACACAAAAGCGCATTTACCGCTGTCGGCTGCGGAGTCGGCCTCGTTCACACTGAACGGCATGCCTCTGGCGCACAGCAAAAAAATGCATGCCGCCGAAGACAATGTGTACGAATTGCCGGCGGGAACCTATTCATTCGTGAAAAAGTGAAGGCTACGGTCGGCAGGCGTGCAGAGAACTGCGCCGGTCTTCATGGTCTGAGTGCTGCCTACATGTTGAAGCCTCGCAGATCCGGCGGATGCGGTGGCGCGTCAGGAATCGGCGGCGAGGGAGTGGTCACGCGGTGTATTTATCCGAGGAGTAAATCGTACTCGGCATGAGTGCCGATCCAGAACCAAAGTACGCCATCGTTAACCAGTCGCGGAAGGCCCTGAGTTCATCCAAACTGAGGCTCATCACATCTCCTTCGAGTTGTTCAACCTTACTCATCTCTTGCTCTCCTATCGGCTACAACCATAAGGTTCCCGAAGATTCACTCAAAACCGTGATTTCCCGGAAAATGTTTGTATCCTGTAACCAAGCAGGATACGCGCACAGTCTTAGTTCGTAGTAGTTCTGAGGAGAACCTGACCAATGAAAGCAATCCGATTAGTTTTGATGGGCCTGCTGGCCACGGTAATGATTTGGGCGGCGGACGCAAGCGGCAAATGGACGGCGGAATTTCAAGGCCGTAATGGGAATACGATGACCGTCACGATGAACTTGAAGGCCGCCGGCGACAAATTGACCGGAACGGTGAGTGGGCGCGGGGGCGACACGGACATTTCGGACGGGAAAGTGGATGGCGATAGCGTCTCGTTCAGCGTGGTGCGCGAGTTCAACGGCAATCAGTTCAAGCAAAATTATCAAGGTAAACTGGACGGTGACACCATTCACTTCACAGTCAAATCGGAGGGTGGCATGGGCAACGGCCAAGAGCGCAAGATGGACGCAAAGCGGGCGACTAGCTAGTGTGCTGAGTTAGAAATTCGTTCACAAAGCCTTTGGATTTTGCCGAGGATAAGATCGGCATCCGCAGTCCAGACGAAAGGCTTCGGATGCTCATTACTATATTCCAGATAGTCTTGGATGGCTCGCTCCAGACTGGGGACGCTGG
>JALYVD010000103.1 GCA_030853405.1 Acidobacteriota bacterium
GCGGTGATTATGTGAAAACTTTTGTAATCGCCAGTCAGTGGCGCGCGTTCCGCTACCTTGTAGCTCTTCAAATCCTGGGCAGTGATCAGGCCACCGTGCTTAGCCATGGCGGCGGCAATTTGGGCGGCGGTTTCACCTTCGTAGAAGCCTTCAGCCCCGTGGCTAGAGATGCGCTCCAGCGTATTGGCAAGATCGGGTTGTTTGAAAATTTCCCCGGCTTTGTAGGGGTCGCCATACCGCAGGAAAACACGGTTGGACTCGGGATCTGATTTGAGCGTTTCCGCTCCGCGCAAGGAGGCTGCAAAAGGCTCGGTTACCTCGAATCCGTCACGCGCGAGTTTGATCGCTGGAGCGAGTAGCTCTCTCCACGGCTTAGAGCCGAACTTCTTATGGGCTGCTTCGAATCCCGCTACCGAGCCCGGTACACCGGACGAGCGCCAGCCAAAGAGACTATCGCGAGTCGGGGTCCCGTCGGGGCCGATGTACATATCGCGGCTTGCTTTACCGGGAGCCGATTCGCGGAAATCCAGGAAATCCGTCGCGCCGTTCGCTTGACGAACCAACATGAAGCCGCCGCCGCCCAGATTGCCTGCAACCGGATGCGTCACCGCGAGCGCAAAGCCTACGGCGACAGCGGCATCGACGGCGTTTCCGCCCTGTTTCAAAACTGCAAGACCGACATCCGCTGCGATGGGTTCCTGCGCGACCACCATGCCCTGCTGTGCCCTTACCGGTTCGGCCGAGTCCGCAGGCAGGGCAAGAACAGCGGCGAGCAGGCACACGAATCCTGTCCGGATCTGGCACCTTTGCATTATGCAAGCCAGTCTAACAAGCGGGTGGAAAATTGCGGCGGGAAAAGAAGAGTGAATTGCCGGATTAAGCGGTCTTCAGCTTGCTTAACCGCAGCGTGAGACGGCTCTTGTATCGAGCGGCCGTGTTCTTCTTGATGATGCCCCACTTGGCTGCGCGGTCTACAAGCGAGAAAGTGGCGGGAACACTTTTGGTGGCGCCATCCACGTCCTTGTGATCGAGCAATCGGCGCATAGACCGAATTTGGTGACGCAAGCGCGACTTTCGCATGCGGTTGATTGTGGTTCTGCGCTCAGCGATGCGGACGCGCTTCAACGACGAGACTGTATTTGCCATTAACCTACTGACCTGATCCTTACTAGAAAGCTCAAAGCTATAGGATACCTGAGCCAGTCGCCCGGAAGCAAATTCTTCTCTCGATCCTGACGCATGGCTGTAAGCTGTTCATCATGCGCAGTTTGTGCAAAGGTTGCCTGGTCCTCATGACGTTGCCCCTGCTCGCTCAACAGTGGAAGTACCCGGCCGCCCCTCGCGGAACGGTTGTGGACGACTATCATGGCGTGCGGATTGCCGATCCGTACCGGTGGCTCGAAAATCCGGACTCGCCGGAATCGCGGCGCTGGATCGGCGAGGAAAACGCGCTGACTAACTCGTATTTTGCGACCGTGCCGAACACTGCCGCAATCAGAGATCGCCTGGCAGTCTTGTTGAGCCCTGTCGTCTATCCGGGCGTCTTGGCGAACAAAGGCGACCGCTACTTTTTTCTTCGCCGTGACAGCGGCCAGAATCAGCCAATTCTCTACTGGATGGAATCGCGCACGGCATCACCCAAGCCGTTGCTGGATCCAAACGCTTTGTCTAAGGAAGGAACGGCGGCGCTGTCGTCGTGGGCGGTTAGCAACGATGGGAAGGTTCTGGCTTACGGGATTGCGCGAGCGGGTTCGGACTGGGAGGACGTTCGGTTCCGGGACGTGGATACGGGACGCGACAGGACGGATAAGCTCGAATGGATAAAATTCTCCGTGCCGGAGTGGGAAGCCGATGGCAAGGGCGTCTACTATGGACGTTTTCCGAAGCCAGACGAGAAAGATCTGCTAACCAGCGCCAACTACGGCCAACAACTCTATCTGCATAAGCTTGGGACGGCGCAGGCACAAGATCAACTGATTTACGAGCGGCCCGATCACAAAGACTGGAGCTTCCAACCGACGGTCACCGACGATGGACGCTATCTGATCATCGCGATAGGGGAAGGCACGCGAGTTGAGAATCGCATCGCTTACCGGGATTTGAGGTCCAGGAACGCGGCCATTTTGGACCTGATCGACAACTTCGATGCGGCGTACAACTTCCTTGGGAACCGCGGGACAAAGCTTTTCTTTCAGACTACATTGAATGCGCCCAAAGGCCGTATCGTCAGTATCGATCTTGCCCACGGCAACTCGTTGAGCGAAATTGTCCCGCAGACCGCCGACCTGTTGGATCAAGCAGTCCTGACGGGCGATTCGCTCTATCTGGTTTATCAAAAGGACGTTGCCAGCCAGGTTGTCGCGTGTGGCTTGGATGGTGGACACAAACGTGAAGTAACGCTGCCCGGCAAAGGTCACGTGCGGTGGGCGGAGCGTCCGACACACTCCGCCGAGCAGTTCTTTTCATTTCAGACATTCACAGAACCGGAAACGCTTTTCAGCTTAAGCGCGGCGGCCTGGACGGTAACTCCGTTTGAGAAATCCCGGTTGCCTTTCGATCCCGAATCCTTTGAAACGCGGCAGGTGTTTTATGCGAGTAAAGACGGCACTCGCATTCCCATGTTTCTGATCAGGCGGAAGGGGTTCAAGGCTAACCCGCAAACTCCATGCCTGCTCTACGGATACGGCGGCTTCGATATATCCATTACGCCCGGTTACAGCGCGTTGTTTCTCGAATGGGCCGAACTCGGGGGCATGGTTGCAATAGCCAATCTGCGCGGCGGCGGAGAGTATGGCGAGGAGTGGCATCAAGCCGGCATGAAGCTGAAGAAACAGAATGTCTTCGACGATTTCATCGCGGCGGCGGAGTGGCTGATCGCCAACAAGTACACGTCACGCGAGAAGCTTGGGATCTATGGGCGCAGCAACGGCGGACTGCTGATTGGGGCGGTCTTGAATCAGCGTCCCGATCTTTTCGGCGCGGCGGTTCCGGGAGTCGGAGTGATGGATATGCTCCGTTTCGACAAGTTCACGATCGGACACGCCTGGACCGCCGACTATGGGTCGCCGGATAATCCGGCCGAGTTCAAGGTGCTCCGCTCTTACTCGCCGCTGCACAATATTCACGAAGGGGGGAAGTATCCTCCGACCTTGATATTGACTTCGGATCACGATGACCGGGTTGTGCCGGCGCACAGTTTCAAATACGCGGCTACGCTGCAGCACGCGCAGTCCGGACCCGCGCCGATTTTAGTCCGGATCGAAACGGAAGCGGGGCACGGCGGGGGCAGACCGGTTTCAAAACAGATCGAGGAGTCGGCGGCCATTCTTGGGTTTCTGGAGAAGTCCTTAGGCATGGTGAATTGATTGGCCGAGAACAAGCACGCCATTGCGGTCAACGGTTTGACCAAGACCTACGCGAATAAAGTTCGTGCCCTCGACGGGCTTACGCTGGCAGTGGAAGCTGGTTCTATTTTTGCGCTGCTCGGCCCGAATGGGGCGGGGAAATCCACGACAGTCAAGATTTTAACGACGCTTTCGCGTCCGAATTCGGGTGAGGCCCGCGTGGCCGGTATGGATGTCGTTCGAGAAGCACAGGGCGTGCGGCGCGCGATCGGCTGTGTCGCGCAGAAATCCGGCGTTGATGTGGAGTCTACCGGCCGCGAGAACCTGACGCTGCAAGGTCAGTTTCATGGGCTGCGAGGCGCGGATCTGAAGCGGCGCGTTGCGGAACTTCTCGATCGCTTCTCGTTGATCAACGCGGCGGACCGTATAGCGAAAACTTACTCCGGCGGGATGCAGCGCAAGCTCGACATTGCGATGGCGCTGATTCACAGGCCGAAGGTTCTGTTCCTGGATGAGCCGACGACCGGGCTCGATCCGGAATCGCGGGCGGAACTGTGGGATGAGATCGCTCGTGTTACGGCGGAGGGTCTCACTGTTTTGTTGACCACGCATTATTTGGAAGAAGCCGACAGGCTGGCGCAGCGAGTGGCGATCGTGGACCGTGGGCGAGTGGTGACGGAGGGTTCGCCCGAGGGCTTGAAGGCGGAATTGCGCGGCGATTCCATACAGGTGGAACTGAGTGCCGCAGCCTCGCTGGAGCAGGTTGGCGAGGCGCTTCGCGGCGTTCCAGCAGTGCGCGATTTGCAGATCTCAGGCACGCTGCTTCACGCGCGGGCCGATCAGGGCGCGACGGCAGTACCGGGTATGTTGCTGGCTCTTGAATCGCAAGGGATGCGGGTGGCTTCGGTGAAAGTTTCCCGTCCTACGCTCGACGATGTGTACCTGCAATACACTGGACGAACGATCGAGCAGGCGGAACAGGCAGGGGTGAAACAGGCGGTGCAGCAATGAGAATTTTTGCAGACTCGTGGTTTCTGACGGTTCGCCTGGTACGGCAGCTCCTGCGGCAGCCTTGGTACATCGCGTTTACGCTGATCCAGCCGATCATCTGGCTGGTGCTGTACGGACAATTGTTCAAGCGCGTGGTGGAACTTCCCGGGTTTCAGACGGCTTCTTATATCGATTTTCTGACGCCGGGCATAGTAATGATGTCCGCGCTGTTCGGGGCGGGGTGGACGGGTATTGGCGTCATAACGGATATCGATCGAGGGGTAATGGACCGGTTTCTGGTTTCTCCGGTTAGCCGGTCCGCCATTATACTCAGCCGGGTGATGAGTCTGTCGCTGAACACCGTCGTCCAGGCCATCATTTTAGTCGGTCTCGGCAGTCTGTTCGGCGCGCGTTATGCGGGTGGGGTGATGGGCTTGCTGGTCCTTACCTTCTCGGCGATCCTGCTGGGCCTGCCGTTTGGATCGCTCTCGATTGCGCTCGCTCTGACGGTGCGTAACGAGGAATCGGTAATCGGCGCGGTGAATTTTGTGCTATTGCCGTTGACGTTCCTCTCCCCCGTGTTTATGGCAAATACGCTGATGCCTGGGTGGATACAGGTGGTGGCGCGTTTCAATCCCGTGAACTGGAGCGTGGAAGCGGGACGCGGAGCGTTGCAACTGCATCCGGATTGGCCGGCGATTTTGTTGCGGCTCGTCTACCTGGCTGTGTTCGGAATCGTTGGGGCTTGGATCGCCACGCGTGCCTTCCGGAGTTATCAGGCATCCGCTTGAATTAAAGCTTCTTCTCTGAATCTCTTCGGTAGACAATAGAAGAGAGATAAAACAGAAGCTTCAGAAAATGATCCGAAATTCTTTAACATCCTTTGCCGTCCTGGCAGGTCTGGCCGCTGTGACCGCAACTGGCTGGGCTCTAACAACTCCCCTGAACGACTGGAAGATTGCCGGTCCGTTTGGCGGCACCGCGACGACGGTGGCGATTGATCCCGAAAGTCCGAAGACTCTGCTTGCGGGAGGTCTCGATACGTTGCTTTTCGAGAGCCAGGATTTTGGCGCGAACTGGCTGCCTTTGAATTTCCCGAAGCGCAATCTGGGAGAAGTCACAACGATTCTCGTGGACCCGGGCGATTCGAGTCATTACCTGGTTGGCGTGCTTGACGCGTTCGGAGGCGGTCTCTACGAGAGCCGCGATTATGGCAAGAGTTGGGACACGGCGAAAGACATCAAGGACTTTGCGGTACGGGCATTGACCTTTGCTCCGAGTAACCCGGCGGAGTTCATTGCCGGGACGGTTCGCGGAGTGATGCTGAGCGCCGACTCGGGAAAAACCTGGACACGCATCTCAGATCCCAATAATCTGGAAATGCAGGGGATTACTTCCGTGGCTGTCGATCCCAAAGATCCCAATACGATATATGCCGGTACCTCCCATCTGCCGTGGAAGACAACGGACGCGGGTAAGACGTGGGAATCCATTCACTCCGGGATGATCGACGATTCGGATGTGTTCTCCATCTATGTAGATCCATCGCAGCCGAGTGACGTATTCGCCAGCGCCTGCAGCGGTATCTATGCCAGTGTGGACCGCGGCGATTCGTGGCGCAAAATAGCGGGCATTCCTAACACTTCGCGGCGGACTCATGTGATCCGTTTGGACCCTACCGAGTCAAGCACGATCTACGCCGGTACCACGACCGGACTGTTCAAGTCGCCGAATGGCGGGACTATCTGGAAGCCGCTGACTAACACGCAAGTGAATTCGATCGCGTTCGACCCCGCGCAACCTAAGAACATGTATCTGGCGATGGAGTACGAGGGCGTCGCGAAGAGCGATGACGGGGGGCAGACGATCAAGCCGCTGAGCAACGGCTTTGTAGACCGCCAGATCGGCGCAGTAACTACCCTGGGCAACAAATTAGTCGCAATCGAGAGCCAGAATGCCGAATCAACTGGTATGTTTATCAGTCCGGATAAGGGTGAAACGTGGTCCCAGATACGTAACATGCGCGGACTTGGAGGGGTTCACTTACGCACGGTTGCGGGCAGTTCGACAAACGACCGGATGTTATTGGGCGCGACCTCCCATCAAGTTTTCAAGAGCGTTGACGGGGGAATGGTGTGGAAGCCTCTGGCAATTAAAGTTATTGTTAAGCCGCCGACGGAAGAAGCGAAGCCGGTTGTGCCAGTGAAGGGGGCGAGGAGGCCTGTAACTAGAACGGCGCGCGCGCGGCGTCCCGTGAAACCCCGGGTCGTCATTCACGAAGTTATTCCGCAAGAGATTAGTGGGCTGTATGCGGTGAGGAACGGAACTACGGATCTACTCTTCCTCGCGACCAACGTTGGCTTGTTCAAAAGCGCGGACATGGGTGAACAGTGGACGGAAACCGGTTTGGACGCATCTGGAGCAGTTTCGGGACTGTATACGCCGCCTACTTCCGACGGACGGCTTGTGGCGCGGACGTCGCTGGGACTCTACTCCTCTAAAGATTACGGAGAGAAATGGGATCGGATGTCGTTTCCCTTACCATCTTCCGACGTGAATGAAATCGCGATCCCGGGCGATCCAAGCGCGCGATTGCTGGCAGCGACGCGAGTGGGCCTCTATTCTTCCACGGATGGCGGCGGGAACTGGTATGCAGGCGCTCCGGGGATAGCTGTTTCCACGGTGGCTTCGGTTGTTTATAGCGGCACGGAACGGACCGGGTACGCGGTTGAGTATGGGCAGTTGTACCAAACGAATGACGGAGGGAATTCATGGACGGTGTCGCCCACAACGCTTCCGTCTCTACAAATAAGGCAGCTATGGACCCCTGACACTGCATCTACGCGGCTGTATGCAATTACGTCCGGAATGGGGATTCTATTCCGGAATTAGTA
>JALYVD010000105.1 GCA_030853405.1 Acidobacteriota bacterium
TGGGCCCTCGGGGTAGACCTTCCCAATCGAGTCACCGCATCCGGTGGACGCTATCAGTTCAAAGACGATTGGCAGTTCTACGACACGCTGGTCACCAGCTTCGAATACGACGATAAGCTGATCTCCTGGGAAGACAAGAGCTGTAACGGGATGAAGCTCTACAATCGGGACCGTGGCTCGGTGATCGTCGGAACCACTGGCAGTGTGATGGTCGATAGCGGGGGATACGAGGTCTATGACTTGAAGGGCAAGAAGACCGGCGATTTCCAGGAAGGCAAGGCGGCCGCAGCATCCTCCGATCTCACCGGGGCCGACGACATGACCGACCTCCACTTCGCTAACTTTATCGCGGCCATCCGCACGGGAGAAAAACTCACTCAGCCCGTCGAGTCAGGCAACATCTCGGTAACGATGCTTCAACTCTCGAACATCGCATGGGAAGTCCAGCGCGAACTGAAATTAGACCCGAAGAACGGCCACATCCTTAATGATCCCGAAGCGATGAAGTTCTGGGGCCGCGAGTACGAAAAGGGTTGGGCGCCGCATCTGTAGTTATTGTAGATAAGCGCCCACTTACGTTCGCGGGCTCAGTGTCAGGATTTCGGTAGGGCCGGATTGAAGTCTCGCCTGAATTGCAAGCCCGGGGCAAATCCCGGCTAGGGTTTCGCGCCTATCGGTTTACCGAATTCCGAAATGTGATCGCGCATACGTTCCTCGGCCTCTCTGAGTTCGGGAGTGAACTCGGGACCAAAATCCGAAGCGTCGAACACCTGGCGAATTTCAATCTCAGATTCACCTTGGAAGGGATTGGGGCAGCGCTTCACCCATTCAATCGCTTCTTCTTTTGACTTGACCTGGAACATCCAAAACCCGGCGATCAATTCCTTGGTCTCGGTAAAAGGTCCGTCGATAACGGTGCGTTTTTCGCCGGAGAACTTGACGCGCGCGCCTTTAGAACTCGCCTGCAGCCCTTCGCCGGCAAGTAGTACGCCCGCTTTCATCAGTTCTTCGTTGTACTTGCCCATTTCGGTGAGGATCTTTTCATCGGGCAGAATTCCCGCCCCGCTGTCCTTGTTGGCTTTTACCAGCACCATGAATCGCATGTAATATTCTCCTGTTTATAGTTATAAAGCCCTGTCGTCAATCCCGGCTCTACTCTACCGTCGAACCAGAGCCAGCTAGATCGACAGAGACGCAAAAATACGAAATAAAACCCAATCAGTGCCGATACGTAAACTGTGGCGACTCTATCAAGCGCGCGAACCGCGCTTCCTTCCTGGAGTGTGCCGGTGCATGCGGCAACTGGCACACAGGCCCGCTCCGTGTTGCGACGGTTGTATCTGCGCTATCCCACGCACTTGATTTATCCACTGGACAGCCAATCGGTCATTCCGTGCGCGCCTGCATTTTGGGCATGCGGATCGCGTCGGAGATCCGGCTTCCCGAAGACGCGCGAAACGATCTGTTCTATGCGTTGCTTCTTAAAGACTGCGGGTGCAGCAGCAATGCCTCCAAGACGTTTCATGCTTTGGGATCGGATGACCTGAAAGCAAAACGAGACGTCAAAACAACAGACTGGACCAAGCTGAGTTGGGAGACCCTGCAATACGCGCTAGGACACGTCGCCCCCGGCAAGCCGTTTCTTGAGCGCAGCCGTGCGCTGTTCGCACTGGCCCTGAATCAAAAGCGGCACACGCGAGACGTTACGAAGATGCGTTGCGAGCGCGGCGCCACGCTTGCACGGCTGATGGGCCTTTCCGAACACACAGCGGGTGCAATTCTGAACCTGGACGAACACTGGGACGGCTCCGGCAATCCCGAGGGGCTGCGGCGAACGCAAATTCCTCTCCTTTCGAGAATTATGCTTCTGGCGCAAACACTTGAGGTGTTTTTCGCTATCGAAACCGGAGACGCGGCGCTTGCCGTTGCTAAACAAAGGAGCGGTAAGTGGTTCGATCCGGAATTGGTGCGGGCCGCGGCTTCATTGGCTCATGGTGGTCAACTTTGGGTTGATGTGGAGGGCCAGAAATCGTTTTCAACGGTATTAGACATGGAGCCTCTAGAGAAAATGATGGCAGAGGGCGACACCACTCTCGATTCCATTTGTCTCGCTTTCGCTCAAATCGTGGATAGTAAGTCGCCGTTCACCTTCAATCATTCGAATGGCGTCGCGAATGCGGCGGTTGCGATCGGACGCACGTTGCAACTGCCCCGCGAGCGCGTCCTGTTTATACGTCATGCGGCCTTGTTGCACGATTTGGGAAAGCTGGGGGTTTCAAACGCGATCCTCGAAAAACCGGGCAAGCTGGACGATTCGGAATGGGAAAGCATGCGTCTTCACCCGTTCTACACGTGGAAAATTCTGCAGACCATCCCGGGTTTCGGCGAGATGAGCGAGGTGGCCGCGTCGCATCACGAAAAGCTTAATGGGAAAGGCTATTTCCGCGGCTTGGACGGTGATCGGCTGTCGCTGGAATCGAGAATACTCGCGGTCGCCGATATCTTCGACGCACTCTCGGCGAAGCGGCCGTACCGGGATAGTCTGCCGCCAGAGACCGTGTTCGGGATTCTACAGAAAGACGCTCCACACGCGATTGACGGGGCCTGCGTTGCGGCGCTTCGAGAGTCGGGCGTATCTTCCGACCAGACATTCGTCGATCTGCGGAGTTTGAACGAACAACTTACTTCATACTAGGGCACTGCCGTGGAGCGAAACAAAAGCTCTAAATCTGTGAGTAGGGTGTTGGACTCAAAATCAGGTTCGTGATGTTCGTCACCAGCGACTCGTAACTGTACTTCGGCGAAGATGACAATTTTTTCCACTCCGGGTCGGACATGAACGCCTTCCATTTGTCGTTCAATTCCGAGAGATCCGGGTAGCTGAGCATGTAGGTCAAATTGGGGAGCCGGGGACCGATTAGCGTATCGCCATAAAACACCTGCCAGAAGCCGGCCTTTTGAAAGATCTCAAATTCACCGTTGTGAAACATCTCGACTTTGCGGACGTGATCTGCATTGCTCGGACTCTCGTAGGTACGGAGTTGAAAGACGCGCTTACCGTTCTGGGCGGTGACGGGTGGAACGGTCAGTTTCGGATGGCCCTCGAAGGCCGTCATGAGAGAGCTTTCCATGCGAACGAATGCGGGTTGCGCAGCGGGGGCATTCCAGAACGGGTGGGCGGCTTGCAAGAATTCTTCATCTTTGCTGAGATGCAAGTCGGCGGTGACCAGGGTTTCTAAGGAAGTACTCGGGAGCAGAAGGTAGAGCGTGGGTGTTTCCGGCCCCAGGTCCAGATTGAAAGCGCCGATGGGCGAAATGCCGAGGCGGTTCAGCGCGGGAATGAGCGCATGTTCTACGTATGCACTGGTGAGTTTCTGCTGCGGGCCCTGTTCGAGATGAAACTTCCTGAGTTCGTAGTATTCGCGGCCCGTTCCCGATGACGGCTGCTGGGCTTTCAGAAGATTGGCGCCTTCGAGTGCGAGAGTTGAGGCGGCGAGCGATGAAGTCAAGAAACGGCGTCTTTGCAATTCTGTCCTCCTAGGAACATTTGCCATTGTATGGCAGCGGCATTTAGAGACGGCGCTTTAGACTAGTAGGCATGGCAACGAACCGGCTCGATATCTTGAAACAGATGTTGGAGCAAGACCCCAAGAACACGTTCGCCCGCTACGGCTTGGCGATGGAATTTGCTAAGAGCGGCGATTTGGACCAAGCCGTGGCGGAGTTCCACAGTTTGATTGCTACCGACGAGAATTATGCAGCCGCTTACTTCCACGCGGGGCAAGCGCTGGAAAAGTCAGGCAAGTTGGAAGAAGCCCGGGCGGTTTACGAGAAGGGTATCGAGGTTACGACGCGAAAAGGCGATTTACACACGCGCTCGGAGATTGAGGGTGCGCTGAATTTGCTGCCGATTTAACGCTGCGCCTGATTTCCGGTCAGATGATAAACTCAAAAGTGACACGGCGGCTGTAGCTCAGTCGGTAGTAGCGCCAGATTGTGGATCTGGATGTCGTGGGTTCAAATCCCACCAGCCGCCCCAGCTAACTAGAAGCTCGTTCTCAGACGTCGTACACGTGAAATAGCCGCTTATCGTAAGCGATCCTCTTATTCCACTCGATTGTCACGTTCCCGGCATCCGGATGGAGAGGATTGAGGAGGTAGTTTGTGGATTCGGGAACCGGAACCGATGGAACAGCCAGAAGAGCGGATTCCCGCTTGGCCAGCCAACTATCCCCTATTTTTCGTGTCTCATCCGGAGTATCGCGCCATTCTTCGAAAAGTAATCCGGGAACAAGCGCATTCGCTGAAACGGCATCGGCCACGTTTACCTTTAATAATTGATAAGTTTCTGGAAAAAGCTTGGGGTTGCCCTTCAGATTGGCGATTGTCTCCAGCAGCGAAATAGCTGGGTGTTCCGACAAGTAGACGATCCGTTTACCCGGCGCTGCGGTGTGCCACCTTCCGTCCCATTTCTCACCGCCCAATCCATTCAGTTCTGTGTGGTTGCTGATGCGCCACACCGACCTCATGAATACATGCCTTCGTCGATTTGCCAGAGCATCCCCTCAACCAGGCGGCCTCCGGATTCTGTCTGCAGCAAACTGAGAGCCGTCCGGCCATTCATGCGGCCGTCCGGAGTTCGCAGCCAGGCTAGCGCCTTCTCATAATCGCCGAAGATGCGGTCAGCCAGAACCAAGACCCGTGCCACGCGTACGACCCGGTCGGCCTCACCGCAGGTAAGATGTTGAAGACCTTTGGCCTTCCGATGCTGTAAAGTGCGGGGCGAGATGATAAGGTCTGCTATCTCCGTGAACGTGAGCCCCTTTTCCTTTAAAAGAGAAAGGCTCTCCGACGGCAGGCCATGTTCTATGATCTCCGCCAGATCGAAGTCGGATTTAGGGCTGACTCCTATGTATTCAGCAATATCAGTGGGCACCTATACATTGTGCCACATACTGGACAGGCATGTTGCGCCATTCGGGCATGGCGCTCGATACTTTGTAAAATGAAAATTTCCACAAATCCTGGAATGCTAGCGTGAACCCGACGCCAGACAAAATTGAAGTGGTTCCGCCGGGGGGGGCAGAGCGGTCAGCGGGTCGAAAGCAAACCCGGCAAACGGTTCTACCTCCCCGAATTGGATCTGTTGCGGGTAATGGCTTTCCTCGCGGTTTTCATTGTTCACGGGCCTCGGTTCCGTGGGGCGGGACCGCTAAAGACCGCCTTCAATGACTACGCGATTGCCGGGTCTACGGGCCTGTGCCTTTTCTTTTTTCTGAGTTCGTATCTGATAACGGAGTTGCTCATTCGAGAGAGAAACAAGACAGGGGCGATTCATCTGAAGGGCTTTTATGTCCGGCGTATTCTCCGCATTTGGCCGCTTTATTTCCTGGGGGTTGGGCTGGCTGTGGCGTGGGGGTTTGCGTTTCCTCGCGTGCGGTTGGATGCAAAGCAAATAGCCGAACTGGCGCTGCTGGTCGGCTGGATGGGCGGGGCCCTCGCCTATAATCCATTCGGTGTTTTGTGGAGTATTTCGGTAGAGGAATTGTTCTATGCCGTGTGGCCGGCACTGGCGAAGCGAGGATTGATCCTGGTTGCGTCCGTCCTGCTAATTCCGATAGCACTGCTTACGGCCGTATACGCTTCAGACGGCGGCTGGTACAACCCGGTTGTCCATTTCCTCTATTTCGCTACCGGGGCGCTTGTCGCCATCACATTACAGGGCCGAAAATGGGCCTGCCCCGCGGCGGTACGAGGTGTGTTGCTGCTGTCCGGCGTGGCGTTCTGGATACTGGAATTCTCGCCGCCGGTAACATCGTTACCGCTCCATTACGTCCTCGGCGACTTGGGTTGTCTAGCACTCTTCTTTGCCGTTTTGCACATGCCTGGATCGCTATGCCCAAAGCCACTTGTCTACCTCGGCAAAATCTCTTACGGCCTGTACGTCTTCCATGCCAGCTATTTATTTCTCAGTGAACGGATTATCGGCAAATCGCGATACGGCAGTCACGATCTATCCCGGTTCTTGTTAATCGACGGATTGGCTATGGGCCTGACGATTGTTACCGCCGCACTCTCCTATCGCTTCTTCGAAACGCCGTTTCTCAGACTGAAGCAGCGGTTCGAGTATATTAAATCCCGCGCTGTGTAGCGCAACGCAGATTGCACTGCCGCCCTGTTTTGGACATACCCGTATTTCTCACAGCGGCCCTATTGTCATTCCTTTTTTCATGTCGTCAATGCCTGGGACTGACAGCATTTCCGGCACGCTGACACAGGCCAACGTGACACCGGCTGCCGGAACCAGCACGATTGCGGGAGTCGCCCAGGCAATCGAAGCGGGTGATGCTTGCGTGAACATACATACTGCGGCATATCCCCTCGGCGAACTGCGCGGTCAACTCGCTGTGGCTTCCACGCCCGAACCTGCCACCGGCGGTCTGCTGCTGGTTTCTTTGGCCGGCGGCGCAGCCTTCCTTTTGATTCGCCGCCGCACTCAGCCGAGCTAGACCGGCAGGTGCGTTAACCAGATACTTAGGTCCTGAGGCCAACGGTTTACGGGCGCTCCTGTTTGACGCAGTCCGTAGCCGTGGCCTCCTGAACTGAACAGGTGCATCTCGGAAGGCACGTGGTTGTTTGTGAGCGCCAGATAATAGAAAAGACTGTTCTGAACATGAACTGGGTCATCTTCCGCTTGCACAAGAAAAGTGGGTGGTGTCCGTGGAGAGACTGTTAACTCCGGAGCTAACTTGTCGCTGCCTTCCGGTTTGGTGAGATAGGCGGGATAGATGAGGACCGCGAAATCCGGCCTGCAACTTATCGAATCCGATGCATCCATCGCCGGGTAAGTCCGGGTTTCGAAATTGGTGCTGAGAGCCGCAGCTAAATGCCCACCGGCGGAGAAGCCGAGAACGCCGATGCGATGCGGATCGATGTTCCATTCTTTGGCATGCTGCCGCACAATTCCCAGCGCGCGTTGCGCATCCTGTAGTGGAGCCCTGTAAGGCGGAACACCTTTCGGTTGCGGCACACGGTATTTGACGAGCACCGCCGTTATGCCCTGCCGATTCAGCCATTCACAAACTTCCGTTCCTTCGAGATCGTAAGCCAGGATGGAATAGCCGCCGCCCGGAAATACCAGGACTGCGGCATGGGATGCAGCGGCCGTCGAGACCCGATACACCGTCAGAGTTGGATCTGAAACGTTCGCCAATTTGATAATCGGCGCGCCTCCGACGGGACCACCCGGACTGGTCTTTTCCAGGCCGGAGGCGCCGACGCTGCCCGGCGCGCCATTAGGCCACAGATGAATCGTGAGCGGCTCAGCTGCGGACATGACCATTGCAGTACATATCGAGAAGAACAGAAAAAGTTTGATCATCCGTAGAGAACATTGAACCACGGCGTAATCGGTTCCACTACGGGTGCACAAGGTCGGGTTCCGTTGTCTTCTATTCGATCGTCTTTTCGTGGACTGCAATTTCAGCGCGTTCACGCTTGATGTCCAGCCGCACGTGCGAGTACAGATTCATATAGACATTCGCGACCCAAACAAGGGCAAACATGGAAATCAGATAGCCGCGCCAGTCCGTGTAAAGCAGCTTGAAGCGGGTGAGGATTAGGAAAAACGCCGTAACGTAATGGCTGAAACAATATTCGCAGGTGAACAGGTAGAAAAACTTACGTTTCAATAACTTATTACATTGTTCGCTGTTCTTCTTGCAATATTCCCGCGGCTCGCGAAAGACCTCTTCATGTGTAACGGTCCAGGCAACCGAAGCGATAGGGATTGCCAATATAAAAAGAAAAACGACCTGGTCGCCGAGATTCATGAGTTCACTTCCTTAAGACGCAGGTTTGCCGGAATAAATACGCAATTCCAGTATTGACCAGTGGACGCGTCACTAGGGTGGATGAGAATACCGCTGCTGGTTGCGGCCGTACTGACATGGACGGCTGGATTTGTGGACGCGGTGGGTTTCATTTCTCTCGGCCATATCTATACCGCGAACATGAGCGGAAACACCGTCGCTATCGGGGTGCAATGGGTCTCGCGTAATGGGTACGAAGCGTTTGTCCGGCTGTGGCCGGTGATTCTTTACACGCTGGGACTGCTGTTCACGCGGCTGCTCATCGAATTCTGCGCGCGGAAGAAGATCCGGACTGTAGCTTCGCTTGCATTCGCGGTTGAAATTGCCCTGTTGACGCCGGTATGCCTGGGGACCGCACCACGCGCCGGGGTCTCGTTCCCGCTGATCGCCTTGCTGGCGCTTGCCATGGGAATTCAGAATGGGGCGCTAACGCACTTTAGTTCGTTAACCCTGCATACGGGGTTTGTGACCGGAACTTTAGTCAAGATAGCGGAGCAAGGCGCGAAATACCTTACTTGGACCTTCGATCATCTGCGCGGCCGGCGGACAAGCGTTATGCAAGCGCTTTTTAATTCGCTTCACCAGCGATCCTTTCAAGTGTCGGCCTGGCTTGCGATTATTTGGGCCGCCTATGTGGCGGGGGCTTGCTGTGGGGCTTTTGCGGATTTCCGGTTTAGTTTGAGATCCCTGCTATTGGCCGTGCTTCCTCTGCTGGTTTTGATCGCGCTCGATATGCGGCGGCCGATGGGATTGATCGAGGAACGGGATCAGGCCAAGCTGTCGAGTTAAAGGCGCGGCCGTTCGGGAAGCGTGCCGCTACATTTAGAGTGAATACATGAGCGAGAGCAGACTGACGTTGGCGAAGCCGGCCGGGCCGTGCGCGATGGTGATTTTTGGAGCCGGGGGTGACTTGACCAGAAGACTGGTTGTTCCGTCGCTCTATAACTTAGTTTGCTCCAAGCTACTTCCGGAGGAATTTGCCATCGTGGGCGTGGATATCGCCGAGCACAGCGACGAGAACTGGCGGGACTCGCTGAGAGGAATGACGGAGCAGTTCGTTAAGGCGGCGGGCAATGGCGCGAAGATCGATGAGGATGTTTGGGCTTGGATCGCGCGCCGGATGTCGTACGTGCGAGGCGATTTGAACGATCCCGTCGCTTATCTGGATTTGAAGGCGAAGCTGGAGCAAGTCGATGCAAGTCACAAGACGGCGGGAAACTATCTTTTTTATTTGGCGGTAGCGGACCGGTTCTTCGGTCCCGTGGTGGAGCATCTGGGCCAAAGCGGGCTGGCTAAACAAGACGAGCAGCACTGGCGGCGCGTAGTGGTGGAGAAGCCGTTCGGGCACGATCTGAATTCCGCGAAGGCGTTGAATAAGCAGATTCTGGACGTGATTGGCGAGAACCAAATTTACCGTATCGATCATTTTCTGGGCAAAGAAACCGTGCAGAACATCATGATGTTCCGGTTTGCGAACGGCATGTTTGAGCATATCTGGAATCGTGACCGCATCGACCATATTCAAATCACGGTCGCCGAAACGGTAGGAGTGGAGAAGCGTGGGCGGTTCTACGAGCAGACGGGCGCGCTGCGCGACATGGTACCGAACCATGTCTTCCAACTCGTGTCGATGACGGGCATGGAGGCGCCGAACTCGTTTAGCGCGGATGCGGTGCGCTCCGAAAAAGAGAAGGTCATTGAGGCGATCCGCGTTTGCAAGCCGGAGGAGGTCGTCTGCAACGCGGTGCGCGGACAGTATGCAGCTGGCGAGATTTGCGGGAAACCCGTGCCGGGCTATCGAGAAGAACCGGATGTTGCGCCCGATTCTCCGATGGCAACTTACGTGGCGATGAAGCTGACAATTGAAAACTGGCGTTGGGCGGGCGTGCCGATTTACTTGCGTACCGGAAAGCGGCTGGCGGCGAGGAAGTCACAAATTGCGATCCGATTCAAGGGTAGTCCGGCGGCGCTGTTCCGGCAAACGCAAGTAAGGCAACCCGCGCCGAACTGGCTGCTGTTAAGGATTCAGCCGGAGGAGGGAATTGCGATGGAGTTCGGCGCGAAGATACCGGGGCCGGTGATGAAACTCGGGGATGTGCGGATGGATTTCAAGTATGAGGATTATTTTGGAGCCGCTCCGCGGACCGGTTACGAAACGCTGATTTACGACATCATGATCGGCGATGCGACGTTGTTTCAGCGGGCGGATACTGTGGAAGCGGGCTGGCGCGTGGTTCAGCCGGTGCTCGATTATTGGGCGGAGCACAAGCCGGAAGGTTTTCCGAATTACGAAGCGGGCGGGCAAGGACCTGCGGAAGCGGACGAAATGCTGGCGCGCGAAGGACGGGCTTGGCGGCCGATTGGATAGTCGGGAAGGGACCGTTCGCGAGTGTTTGCGGGGGGCGAGATGGCATAAAGTGCAAGGAAGTAGCCGAAATTACCGCTGAGCTAAAAAAGAAACCCGCTTTAGCGAACAAGGTCTATCCCATCAAAATCATTTGGTACGAGACCAACGTTACTACCGTCGATAACCGGCGTCTTAAGGCGCATCGCGAGGCGAGGGTTCCGGTTCGCTACCTGAAAACAAGCTGGGTTCCGCTTTAGCGACCAGGAACGGAACCATTTCGACGATGACGCGCCTGCATCGAATATTAACGTGACCTAAATCGCGGGTCTCCGTTGAAGGTTTTCCGAATTACGAAGCGGGGGGCAAGGACCTGCGGAAGCGGACGAGATGCTGGGGCGGGAGGAATGCATTTGAAAAGATCAAGTGCCGCTCCCTCGCGGTCACGGTTCCGTTGTTACCTATCTTCCCGGCCGGACAGTTGCGCTGGTCCACTGGTTGCATTGTTTTGCAGAACCACGCGCGTCAGCAAGTGGCTGTGACCACCGATTGTTTCAACACGGTTCGGAAGCCCTTACTGAGCCGCGCGCGCAAGCAAGCGGTTTGGCGGTGATCGGTCAACGCCCTTCAACACACGCGTGCAAATTCCGGTATTTTCGCAATAACTCATACATGACGACCGCTCCTGCACTCGCAACGTTCAACGAGTGCTTGAGTCCTAGCATCGGAATGCGCACGTGAGTGTCGCACAATTCGAGCAGCCCGTCTGAAAGGCCATCCACCTCATGGCCGAACAGAACGCAGACGGGGAAGCATGGATGCCAGTCGAAGATGTCCACTGCGCTCGTACTGGTCTCCACGGCGGCGATTTCGTAACCGTGCGAACGAAGGTCCTGGACGGCGGAAACGGGATCTTCGATGCCGTGCCAAGCGACCCGTTCATCGGCGCCGAGAGCGGTCTTGCGAATGGCGTTTTGCGGCGGTCGCCCCGTGATTCCACTCAACAGCAAGCGTTCTACGCCAG
>JALYVD010000117.1 GCA_030853405.1 Acidobacteriota bacterium
GATTGCTGCTGGCGGTTCCGCTGGGTGTCGCGTCGGCGATTTTCCTGGCTGAGATGGCCCCGCCGGGGATTTCTAATGCATTAACCTTCCTGATTGAACTGTTAGCGGCAGTGCCCAGCGTGATTTATGGACTGCTGGGCATCTTCATACTGGCGCCATTCATCAGAGTCTATCTGGCTCCGGCTCTGGTGAAGAGTTTCAGCTTCCTTCCGATTTTTCAAGGGGAATTCTACGGGGTAAGTTTTCTCTCGGCCGGTCTGGTGTTGTCGATCATGGTGGTGCCGTTCATTATTTCCGTCTCGCGCGAAGTGCCTGCTGGCGGTTCCGACTGAACAGCGCGAAGCGGCGTTGGCGTTGGGCGCGACCAAGTGGGAGACAACCTGGCAGGTGGTTAATTCCGAATGCCAAGACCGGCATTGTGGGCTCACTATTTCTCGCACTCGCGCGGGCGTTGGGGGAGACGATGGCGCTTGGAGCGACCACTCCGCTGCTATTCACGGCGTTAGGAAATGTGTTTTGGAGTCACGGGTGGCTGCCCTACCGCGACCTTGCCCGTGATGATTTACAACTATGCGATCTCGCCCGAAGAGGATCTGCACCAACAAGCATGGGCGGCGGGCTTTGTATTGCTTACCCTGGTTTTAGTAATCAACGTAACCGCGCGTGCCGTGATCAGCAGAGGCCCGTGTCTTCCTGGAGAGAATCACAATGGCAGCTTTTCATCCGCAGCAAGATCTTAGGGAGCGTTCTATCGTACCGCAGAATTCATCTCCTTCCACGACGGCGGCCAAATCCAAACTTCACGCGAAGAGTTTGAATTTCTTCTATGGAACTTTTCTGGCGCTGCACGACATCGGCATCGACATCCCGAAAGTAACTGCGTTCATCGGACCTTCCGGCTGTGGAGAAATCCACGTTTTTGCGAACAATGAACCGGATGAACGAGATTCTTCGCAATACGCGCGTGGAAGGCGAGCTGGAACTGGATGGACAGGACCTTTTATCCATGGACGTTAGCTCCCTGCGCCGCCGTGGGGGTATGGTTTTCCAGAAATCCCACCCGTTTCCCAAGGGTATCTTCGACAACGTCGCTTATGGGCTGAGAGTCAATGGGTGTTAGTAAGGGTTCCGCGATTGAAGAAGCCGTCGAACGCAGCTTAACGCATGCGGCTCTGTGGAGCGAAGTAAAAGATAAGTTGAACAAGCCCGCGGCTGCTTTGTCGGGCGGCCAACAGCAGAGACTTTGCATCACCGGGGCGCTCGCGGTTCAGCCTGAAGTTCTTCTGCTGGATGAACCCTGCTCCGCCCTCGATCCTATTGCCACTCTCAAGATTGAGGAACTGCTCTTCGAGATTAAGAACATTACGACGATTGTGATCGTTACTCACAACATGCAGCAAGCGGCTCGGTTGGCGGAGTTCACCGGGTTTTTCTTGATGGGCAAACTGGTGGAATTCGGCGAGACGAAAGTCATGTTCCAGACGCCGCACAAGAAAGAAACCGAAGATTACATCACCGGTCGCTTCGGGTGAACAGCGGATGGAATCGGAGATCAATACATTGCGCCATTTTCAACAAGAGCTGGATCAACTGAAGGCCAAGCTTCTCGAAATGAGCGCGCTCGTTGAGAGCGCAATTTACCGCAGTGTCCAAGGCGTTGTCGAGAAGAACGAAGCGTTGGCTCAGCAGGTGATTCAGAACGAAACAAGGATCAACCAGCTTGAGATTGCGATTGACGAGATGGCGATCAGCCTGCTTGCGCTGCAGGCTCCAATAGCGGCGGATCTGCGGCTGATTACCGCAGCCATCAAGATCAATAACGACCTGGAGCGGATGGGCGATCTTTCGGTCAGCATGGCGGAATCGGCGCTTGTCTTGGTGAAAGAGCCGATGATTCGTCCGCTGATCGACATTCCTCACATTGCGGGACTGGCTCAGGGAATGGTTCGCAAAGCCCTGGACGCCTTTGTCAACCGCGACGCCGATCTGGCCCGCAGTGTGCTTGCTTCGGACGATGCGGTAGATAACTTGAGAACCGCCAGCTATCACGAGTTAGTTAGTTTCATGACTAATAACCCGAGTCAGATTCCACAGGCGCTGCGATCGCTTGCGGTGGTCCGGAACCTGGAGAGAATTGCGGATCACGCGACAAATATCGCGGAAGATGTTTTATTCCTGGTGAAGGGAATTGACGTCAGGAATCATAATGAGCGGCGCGTGCCGGTACAGACCTATAGTTCAACTGAGCTTCGCTTTTAAGGTTTCGTTGACAGCAGCCGGGTTTGCCTGGCCACGGCTGGCCTTCATTACCTGCCCTACAAGGAACCCGATCACGGTGGTTTTTCCGCTCTTATACTGTTCGACTTGCTTGGGATTGGCAGCGAAAACTTCATCGACGATTTTTTCGAGAGCGCCTGAATCGGAAATCTGCTTGAGTCCCTCGCGTTCCATGATGACGGAAGGAGCTTCGCCCGTTTGGAACATCTTCGGCAGGATCTCCTTGCCCAATTTGCCTGAGAGTTCGCCTTTGCCGATCAGCGCAACAAGTTCACCTAAGTGAGCGGCTGGGATGGGAGACTCAGCGATTTCTTTGCCCTCGGCTTTCAGCATTCCCATCAAGTCGCCTACGACCCAATTGGCGGTTGCGCGGCCATCGCCGCTGGCCCTTACCGCTTCCTCAAAGTAGTCGCCGGTCTCGCGCGTCAGAGTGAGCACCTGTGCGTCGTATTCGCGAAGGCCGTACTCACCTACAAATCGTTCGCGGCGGTCTTGCGGCAATTCGGGCAGTTTCGAGCGAACTTCCGCTAGCCAGTGTTCACTCACGCGGAGCGGCAGGAGATCCGGTTCCGGGAAATAGCGATAGTCGTGAGCCTGCTCCTTGCTGCGCATGGTGACAGTGCGGCCGCTTTCCACGTCGTAAAGGCGACTCTCCTGGGCGACCTTTCCGCCGGACTCAATGAGTTCTACCTGACGTTCGATTTCGTAATCGATAGCCATTTTTACGAAACGAAACGAGTTCAGGTTTTTGACTTCCGCCTTGGTCCCGAATTCCTCCACGCCTCTGAGGCGGACCGACACATTGGCGTCGCAGCGGAGTTGCCCCTTCTCCATATCGCAATCAGAGACGCCGATGTATTGGAGCATCTGCTTGACCTCAGTGAGGTACGCATACGCCTCTTCCGCCGAGTGCATATCAGGTTCGCTGACAATTTCGATCAAGGGTGTACCTGAGCGGTTCAGGTCCACGTAGGTGTAGCGATCCGAATCCTTGAAGCCGTCGTGGATGCTTTTCCCGGCGTCGTCTTCCATATGGACGCGTGTAACCCCGATGCGCTTCTTGCCGTGACTGGTCAGAATGTCTACGTAGCCGTGCTCAGCAAGCGGCTGGTCATATTGAGAAATCTGATAGCCCTTGGGGAGATCGGGATAGAAGTAGTTCTTTCTTGCGAACCGCGAGAACGGATTGATCCGGCAACGCAGCGCGATTCCGGTATCGATGGCGAGTTCGACCGCTTTCCGGCTCAAGACAGGCAGTGCGCCGGGCAGTCCGAGACAGACTGGACACACGTTCGTATTAGGGGGAGCGCCGAACTCGATCGGGCAACTACAGAAGATTTTGGTTTTTGTACCAAGCTGGACGTGAACCTCAAGCCCGATCACGGGTTCGTAGTTGGTGAGAACATCTTCGAGAACGGCAGCGGAAGACATGTTTTGATTGTACGGAATCGAAACCATTCTGGTTGCTCATTGCATCACTTTTCATTACTCCGTAATATCAGTGTATGTCCAGTGAAAGGCGCATTTCCCGGCAATTTACCATCAGCCTGCCTCCCGAAATGGCGAAGCGGGTTGAGGGTTTGGCGGACCGTGAGCACCGCACCATCAGTGAGCTTTTCCGCGAAGCGTTTCGGGTTTACAGCGAAAAGCGCCTGCGGAAAATTCTCTCGGACGCTCAGGCGATTGCCGCGGCGAACGCTCCATCCATTCGCTCCGAAGAGGATGTCGAGCGTCTGGTTAAAGAAACGCGTAAACAGATGCTATCTGAACGCGGGAAAACGGCTGTGCAAGCTACGAAATGATCGTTTTCTTGACTCTGGTGTATGGTATCTCGCGGACGTCATTCGCGTAACAATCAAATTATGACTTTCGTGAAATCTGCCGCGATCCTAACGACGATACGTGATGGAGTGCGCCGTCAAAGCCAACGCACCCTAAACGCACATCCGTAGGTGTTTTGACCTAGTGATGGACCGAAACAGCGTCCAGAATGCCTGTTTACGGGCATTTGGGGCGAGACTCTGTAAAAAAATAGAGCAAACACGTGGGAAATCGCGGTTTTCGCTTTACAATGATGCCTAACTCCCCGTATTATCGTGGTGACCGCAGAGCTCAAACATTTTTACATTCTTCTGTTTGATCGTGTTCAACAGGATCTATGTGGATGGGAGTTCTCGATAATAACCCAACGAACGTAGGAGGTTCAAATGGCTGAAGTGAAAAGAATGACCCAGACCGCGATCATCAGAGAACTCGCGGAAACTGCCGGTGTGAATAATAAGGTTTCGAAGCAGTTCATGGAGTCGCTCGCGCAGCTCGCCGTGCGCGAGACGAAGAAGAATGGCGTATTCGTGCTGCCTGGCATTGGACGCCTGGTCCGGGCGGAGCGCAAAGCGCGCACTGGACGCAATCCGGCGACGGGTGAGGCTATTAAGATTCCGGCCAAGAAGGTCGTGAAGTTCCGGCTCGCGAAGTCTGTTAAAGACGCAATCGTGCCGCCAAAGAAGACGGCCGCAAAGTAAATAACCGTCGTACCGTCTAAGGCCTCGCGACTATTCGCGGGGCCTTTGATCGCTTACTTTCGGTTCCGGTTCCAAATTGTCAAGCGCCGCTCCGCTATCGCGCGATCCATTTCATCAAGGACCCGCAGTGAAAGTCCGCTCCTGGGAAGCTCTCTGGAGCAGCGTGTGGCCGTCCTTGCGGTTTCTGTTTCAGACCGAAGTGCACGTTTACTCGTTCGCCGTGGCGGTCAACGTTCTGCTGACATTCTTTCCCTTCCTTGTTGCAATCGTTCTGCTTTGCCGTTACGTCTTGCACTGGCAGACAGCAGTCCAAGTAATTTTCAAAGTCGTAAACGACTATTTCCCGGCTGGTTTCGGCGTCGATTTCCAGGGTTATCTAAGCATGGCGGCGGCCCAACACAAATTCAGCTGGATTTCGGTTTTCCTTCTACTCTTCACGGCTAACGGAATTTTTGTACCTCTTGAAGTCGCCTTCAATCGTATCTGGCGCGTGAAGCACAACCGCAGTTTTCTACGGAACCAGGTCATCAGCCTCGGGCTTATCTTCGGTTGCGGCGCGCTGGTTTTGGCGTCGGTCAGCGTTACCGCCCTGAACGTTCAGTTTCTGACACAAAGATTTGGAGATAGCCACCTCGGCGCCGTTTTGCAATCCGTTTTGCTCAAGATTTCAGCGCTTCCCATCACAATGCTGCTGATTTTTTTGGTGTACTGGCTGCTTCCGAACGCCCGTATCCGGGTGCGGCGGCTTATCCCTGCTTCAATCGCCGTAGGGGCGCTGCTGGAGATTTCGAAGTACGTCAACATCATCACGTGGCCTTGGCTCCGCGCCAAGCTTCGCAGCGAAGTGCCGCCCTTTGTCCAATCGATCAGCATCATTCTTTGGGCTTTTGTGGCCACGATGATCGTTCTAGCCGGAGCGGAATGGTCCGCCAGGGTTACCGTTGAAACGCTGCAAGACGGTGAGCCGCCTGCCGATGAGATACATTCGACGGTATAGCTGCATGTTGGATCGGAATGATTAGGGCGGCATGACTGGAACCCTTCAGCGCCGTACGCGGGATGCGTTTGTTCTAGTCCTGCTGGTGCCGGTTATCTTCGGTGGCCTCGGCGTTTGGACTGCCGACCGCTATCGCCAGAACATCGATTTGGTTTCTCATACCAAGCAAGTTTTGGCGCTCATCAATCAAGTGCTCCTTTCTTTGGCAACCGCGGAAAGCAGTCAACGCGGCTTGCTACTTACGAGCGAACATCCTTATCTAGACAGTTATCTGAACGCAAGCAAGAGAATTCCGCCAGAGATCTCTCAGCTTCAGCATCTTACCCGGGACAATCCCGTCCAGCGGCAGAATATTCGCCAGCTTTCGCCGCTGATAGCCGCACGTCTGAGAGAGATGGATCAACTGATCGCTCAGTGGGAGGCGGGACAACGGGCGATAAACCCGGCGAATTCCGTTATGGAATCGGGCACGGCCTCCATGACTAGAATTCGCGACCTCTGCGCGCTGATGGAGTCGGAAGAGAGCCGCCTTTTGACGGACCGGGTGGGAGCGCAGGAAAGCGCGGAAATAGAAGTAGGGCTTAGCTTGGGTTTGGGACTCCTGATTAATATCGCGCTCCTGTATTGGGCTTATCAACTGATCAAGCGCTATGGTTTGGCGCGCGATACGGCGGAAGACGAGATTCGCCAATTAAATAAGGATCTGGAAAAACGAGTTCAAGAACGCACAGCCGACCTGGAGAGTGCAAACGAAAATTTGAGACGCTCGAACGACGATCTGGCGAGCTTCGCTTACGTCGCAAGCCACGATCTTCAAGAGCCGCTTCGAACGGTCGGTAGTTTTGCAGGGCTCCTCAAGCGCCGCTACGAGGGGAAATTGGACTCGAAGGCGGACGACTACATTCAGTTCATGGTCGATGGGACGAGGCGAATGCAAACGCTTGTCCAGGATCTATTGTCTTATGCGCAGATCGGAACTCAATCCCTGCGCCTGGTACCGGTGAGCATGCAACCGGTGGTGGATCAGGCGAGAGTGAATCTTGAGTCGGCGCTGGCGGAGCGGAAGGGACAGATCCTTAGTGAAGAGCTTCCTACCGTGGATGGAGATGAGGGGAAGCTTACCCTGGTTTTTCAAAATCTGATGGGTAATGCGTTGAAGTTCAGCAAGCCTTCGGAACCTCCGGTGATTCGGATTGCGGCTCGGCGCCAGGGTAAGGAGTGGCTCTTTTCCGTCGCCGATAACGGCATCGGATTCGACCCGGCATACGCGGAAAAGATCTTTGTGATGTTTCAGCGCTTGCATCAGGTAGGAATTTACAAGGGGACCGGGATTGGACTGTCGATTTGCAAGCGCATTATCGAGGGTCATGGGGGGCGGATTTGGGCCACATCCGAACCGTCGGTAGGGTCCACCTTCTTCTTTACGTTGCCCGTGAGTCAGGGAACGCCGTCGCGTTGATTCTTGAGCTTAATCGATATGTGGGATACTCAAGCCACGAGTTTGGGATTCCATGCGTATCATCTGGATCGGCCGGCGTTTTCTTCCGTTGTTCATTGCCTGTTTGGCGCTAGATCCCTCCCTGGCGCTTGCACAAAAAGGCGGTCGCAGCGGTGGAGGATCAACGGCTCCTGGGGGTGGCGCCGCTTCCAGCACTCCGCCAGCTAGCTCGCCCTTTCCTGGCAATAGCACGAACAACTCTCGAAACAATAACAATTTTCCTCAAAATTCTCCCTCTTCGCCGGGTTTCGCGACTCCGATCTTCCTTTCTGGAAGAGTTCTGTTTGACGACGGGTCGGCTCCCAACCCGAATATAAGAATCGAGCGTGTTTGCGGCACAATGACAAGGCTGGAAACGCACACCGATTCAAAAGGTCGTTTCAATTTCCAGATCGGACAGAACAGTGGCGTCGATACCGACGCTTCCGATTCCGCGTCACCGAGCTTTGGCAATATGGGATCCGGAAGCGCGATGAACCGGTCCGGGTTCGGTGAGTCGATGAATCTGTCGAATTGCGAACTTCGCGCTTCGTTTCCGGGCTACCGTTCAGATTTTGTGAGCTTGAGCGAACATAGGGCGCTGGACAATCCTGAAGTGGGCACAATCGTTCTTCACCGGCTAGCAGAGGTGCAGGGGACAACTATGAGCGCGACGACGCTCGCGGCTCCGAAACACGCGCAGAAGGCGTACGACAAGGGCATGCAGCTGGCGGCTAAGGGCAAGTTTGACGGGGCCGAAGAACGCTTCACCGACGCAACCAGTTCCTATCCCAGGTATGCGATTGCGTGGTTTGCCTTGGGGCAGATCGAGCAGCGGGAAGGTAAAGCCGACGATGCGCGCAAGGATTACAAGGCGGCCATTGCGGCAGATCCAAAATATGTAAGCCCTTATGACCAGATGGCGCTGCTTTCGGTGCAGGAAGGCAAATGGGAGGACGCAGCGGAATTCAGCCGGAATGCCATCAGTCTCAATCCGGTTGAGTTTCCGAGTTCGCTTTGGTACAACGCGATTGCGAATTACAATCTGAAGAAGCTTGCCGATTCGGAGAAGAGCGTCCGGCAGCTTCTGCAATCTGATACCAGCCACAAATATCCGGGAGCGGAGAATCTGCTGGCGGGAATTCTTCTGGATAAGGGCAATCCGACGGAAGCGGCCGTTCACATGCGGGCTTATCTCAGGCTGCAACCTAACGCGAAGAACGCGGCGATGGTGAAGGAGATGCTGGACAAAATCGATCAGCAGAGCACACAGGCGAAGAAGTAAACTGCGCGGCTCGCGCTACGCTGAAATCGATGGAGTCTTCCCACCCCGCTGGCCAGACACGTGAACGGCTGAAGGAATTGCGCGATACGGTTCTGGCACTTCACAAGGCCATACTCGACTCGGAGCGTACGGCCTATGAACTTGTCCACGGACACGTCGCTTCGCCCGGTGCGTTTCTTCAGTTGTTAATCAGCGACAGTTGGTTCGCGTGGCTGAAGCCGGTTACTACGTTGATCGTTCAGATCGATGAAACCCTGACGGCCAAAAATCCGCTGGCTACCGATCGCGAGCTTGAGCAGTTGATCGGCGATACCCATGCTTTGCTTTCTCCGTCCCGCGAGGCGACCGATTTTTGGGGGCGGTACTCGTTTGCCGTTCAGCGCGATCCAGGAGTGGCGCTATTGCACAGCAAGGTTGAACAATTATTCAACGATCATTTGTAAGCTGCGATGCCGGTGACGCGTTCGCCGATTACGAGCGTGTGGATGTGCTCGGTTCCTTCGTAGGTTTTGACGGTTTCCAGGTTGCAGAGATGGCGCATGACGGGGTATTCATCCATAATGCCGTTTGCCCCTAGCAGGTCGCGGCTGAGGCGGGCGCATTCAAGTGCGATGGCTACGTTGTTTCTTTTAAGCATGGATATGTGAGCGGCTTCTACCTTCCCGGCGTCCTTCAGTTTTGCGATGTGCAGCGCCAGCAGTTGCGCCTTGCTGATTTCCGTAATCATCCAGGCGAGCTTTTCCTGCACGAGTTGGTGCGCAGCAAGTGGCCGGTCATCGAACTGTTTACGGGTGACAACGTAATTCCGGGCGGTCTCGTAACAGTCCATCGCGGCTCCGAGGACGCCCCAGCCAATTCCAAACCTCGCCTGTGAAAGGCAGCTTAAGACGGCTTTCAGTCCCTTGGCAGAGGGAAGTAGATTGCTTTCGGGCACGGCGCAATCGGCGAGATGCAGACTGGACGTAACCGAGGCTCGCATGGACAGCTTGCCGTGAATGTCGGTCGTTGAGTAGCCGCGTGTTCCTTTTTCAACTAAGAAGCCGCGGATACCTTCGCTGGTCCGCGCCCACACGATCGCGACATCCGAGACTGAGCCGTTGGTGATCCATGTCTTTTCGCCGCTGATAATCCATTCATGGCCACGCTTTTCGGCGGTGGTGCGCATGGCCGAAGGGTTCGAACCGAAATCCGGCTCCGTGAGTCCGAAGCAGCCAATTGCCTCTCCCGATTGAAGACGGGGAAGCCAGCGGTCTTTCTGTTCTTCCGACCCGTATGTATGGATTGGATACATCACCAACGCGCCTTGCACGCTGACGAAACTGCGCACGCCCGAATCGGCCCGCTCAAGCTCCTGCATGATGAGGCCGTATTCGAGATTGCTCATTCCTGCGCAGCCGTAGCCTTCGAGATTCGCGCCGAAGAAACCAAGCTCGCCCATTTGCGGGATCAATTGCTTCGGAAATCTTCCGGTATTGAAGGCGTCGCGCATTAGTGGAATGACGCGATCATCGACGAATTGGCGGGCGGTCTGGCGTACGAGCAATTCCTGTTCGGTGAGCAACGAGTCGAGTTGAAGATAATCGACGCCGGGGAAGCGGGGCATGACGGCTCCATTCTAGCGGGGATCTGTTGGAGGCAAATCAGTGGAGGCAACGAATCTCTCTCGCGCTTCGTCTTAGAATGACAGTTCGGCCCGAAGAAACAAATACGCTATGTGCTGTCCGTTATTGGTATTTTGTTGTTGTCTTCCTGCCCTGGTTTGGGCAGAGTGCCGTACGCGTGACGGGCACGATTCAGCCAATCCGTTCCTTCGTTGTACAGGTGCCCACTATCCAGGGGCAGGGCGGCAATCTTACGCTCACGACCATGGTTGTGAACGGTTCTACCGTCCGTAAGGGGACCTTCTGGCGGAATTCGATCCGACCAGTGCATTGAAGCTGCTGCGGGACGCGCAAGCGAAGTATGACGACTTCAGTCATCAAGTGGAGCAAAAGGCAGCCGAGCACAAAAGCAATGAGGAGAAACGCAACTCCGATCTGCAGCAGGCGGAAGCCGATCTCAAAAAGGCGCAGCTTGAGATTAAGAAGGGGCCGATTCTAAGCGATATCGACCGCGAAAAGAATACAGTCGCACTGGGGGATGCCGAAGCGCATGTCGATAGCTTGAAGAAATCATCAGGGTTTCATCATCAGGCTGAAGCCGCAGAGTCGCGCATTTTGGAACTACAGCGCGACCGGCAGAAGGTAGCGGTTAATCGCGAGTTGAGCAACCTCGGAAAGCTTTCGCTGCGGGCTCCGATTGATGGAATGGCCGCGCTGCAGAATGTCTACCGCAATAACAGCATGGGGCATGCGCAGGAGGGAGATCAACTGTGGCCCGGGAGTCCCCTACTGCGGTTATTCGACCCCACTGGAATGGAAGTGGAGCTTTCCGTTGAAGAACCCGACCGCATTGCTCTTCAGCCTGGAACGAAAGCCGTGGTGCATCTGGATGCGTTTCCACAGCTTGCATTTTCAGCGCGCTTCGATTCGGCCAATCCAATCGCTTCGGCGGCACTGGGCAGCGCGGTCAAGACGTTTACCGCCCGATTCCGTCTTGATCAAAGCGATCCGCATCTGATGCCCGACTTATCGGCGGCGGTGGATATCACCATTCCAAGATCGGTGCGCGGAGGTGGGCAATGAGTTGGAGCAAGCGGTGGAAACCATGGGTGCGCGCGATTGTTATTGTTCTTTTGCTGGCGGGTTCGGGGCTAGTTCTTTACCGCTTTCGCCATGGGACGAGTATGGAGGATTTGCCACTTGCCACGGCACGCAAGGGGGATTTCCTTGTGCTGGTTCGCTGCCGTGGAGAACTTACGGCGAGCCGATCGGTCCAGCTTTCGGCGCCGCTCGACGTTTCAGATCTTCAGATCGTTTCGCTTGCTCCGGTGGGCTCTGAAGTGCAGGCCGGGCAAACCGTCATTCGCTTCGATCCCAGCAAGTCTCAACAGGATTTGAAAGAGAAGACCGCCGCATTGAATCAGGCACAGACGTCGCTCGAACAGACCGTTGCACAAGCCCGCATCACGGCCGAGCAGGACAAACTTGACCTGGAGAAAGCGCAATATGAGATGGAGAAGGCGCGGCTCGAAGCTTCTAAGCAAGCGATTGTAAGTCCCATAAAAGGGCAGGAGCGAGATCGATTTGGGCTCGGCTGAAGAGAAGGTCACGCTGCAGAGGTCCACTAGCGGACTGCATGCCGCGTCCGACAAGGCCAAGATAGCGTCTCAAACACGGCTACGCGACCAGGCGCGCGACGAGGTGACGTTGATACGTGAACACCTGGCGTTAATGGATGTGAAGACTCCGACCTGCGGCGTTATTTCGTACTTTCCGAACTATACGCAAGGATGGATGAACGCTCAACCGTACAAGGTGGGCGATCATGCGTATCCGGGCGCGGTGATCGCGGAAGTACCGGACCTCTCAACTCTGCAGATGGAAAGCAAACTCGACGAAACGGATCGCGGGCGGGTGTCGAAGGGCGATTCGGTTCTGGTGCATGTGGATGCGCTGCCGGAGAAGGTTTTCAACGCTCAGTTGACTTCTATTTCGCCGCTTACGGAGCAGAGCTTCAACGAATGGCCGCGTACCAGAAGTTTCAGAGGCTACGCTCTGATTGGAAAGTCCGATTCACGGATGCGCCCGGGTATGAACGCGGCAGCGGATATCGTCGAGAAGAAAACTGCGAACGCCGTTAGCGTTCCTGCGAAAGCGCTGTTCACGCGTCATGGTCAGCCAACGGTTTACGTCGCCACCGGAGACCATTACGTCCCGACAAGCGTACGAGTCCGGGCACGCAATCCCGACGAAGTTGCGGTGGAAGGTCTGGCGCCGGGAGCTCGGATCAGCCTTGCGGAACCGGCTCAGGAGACGAAGTGAGTTCGGTCATCGCGCCGCCCCCGCCCGTCGAGAAGCGAAGTCCCGAGACTTCACTGCGCCGCGCTCGAGGCCTACGAATCGGGCTGATCGCAATATGCGCATGCGCTGTCGTTGCGGCCCTCGCCTGGTATGGCATGCGCTTCTATAGAGTTCTTTCGGTTGGGAAAAAAGGGATGTCCCTACCGTCGCGGTTCAACGGGGGAACGTCAGCTTATCGGTCACGGCGCGCGGCGATCTGCGGGGCGGCAATTCCGAATCGCTTTCGGCTCCGATGACGGGCGGCAGCGACATGCACCTCACCTTCCTGCGGAAGACCGGAGAGCCGGTGAAGGCCGGGGATGTAGTTGTACAGTTCGATACGACGGAACAGCAATATAAGTTGCAGGAAGCGCAAGCCGATCTGGCCGAAGCGGAGCAGCACATTCTTCAGGCTACGGCTCAACTGCAGGCCGATGAAGAGGAAGACCGGTACCAATTGCTTAAGGCGAAGACCGACGTCAAATCGACGGAACTCGAAGCTCTGAAAAATCCGATTCTTCCGGCTATACAAGCGGAGCAGAATAATCTCGCTGTGAAATCCGCCCGCGATCACCTCGCGGAATTGCAGCAGAATTTAGCAAACCGGAAGGCGACGAATCAGGCCGGCATTATGATGCAGCAGGCGGGCAAAGGCAAAGCCGAGGCGCAGGCGCTGGTAGCAAGACAGAACATTGAAGCAATGACGTTGAAGGCGCACCGGGATGGTTACGTGGCCGTTAAGCAGAACAGCGCCGTTAATTTCGCCTACTCCGGAATGACTTTAGCCTACTTTCAAGTGGGTGACCAGGTTCGTCCCGGCAGGGTGGTCGCCAAAATACCGGACTTGAAAACCTGGGAGGTCGGTGCGAACATCGGTGAACTGGATCGCGGTCACCTGAGCGTCGGCCAATTGGTCGATATCAGTATTATTGCGCTTCCGTATAGCACGTTCACTGGGCGCTTAAAGGATTTGGGCGGCACATCCGGGCCGCCATGGGACCGGCATTTTGAATGCAAGATTTCGTTAAATAACCCCTCACTTGAACTTCGTCCCGGCATGAGCGCCCGGATCGTCATCCACACGGATGAGTTGCATAATGTGCTTTCGCGGCCCGCACAAGCGCTGTTTGAAGCGGACAGCAGGACATTCGTTTACGTTCAGGCGGGAAAGACGTTCGCATCGCGAGACGTGAAACTGGTGCGCCGCAATGAAAGCCGGGTCGTGATGGACGGATTGAAGGAAGGTCAGGCCGTGGCGTTGGCGAATCCCATTTAAGTTTCGAAGAAGAAGGCGGGCGACTCATAGCGCGCTGGAGTCTCTTCCGAAATGAGCCAATCCGTAGTGATCGGGCGATATGCGTCCGATGTGCAACTGGCGGCGGTGAATCTCTGGAATCAGAAGACGCGTACGGTTCTGACGGCTCTGGGGATTATCTTCGGCGTCGGCGCGGTAATCGGAATGCTGGCTATTGGCGCCGGTGCACGCGAAGAGTCCCTGAGCTTTATCGAGCAGCTCGGCGTTCATAATCTGCTGGTGGAGTCCCGTCCAGCCACAAGCGACCAGGAGCTATCGCAGCGCCGGCGATCTTCCCCCGGTTTGACTGAGCGGGATCTGCGTATTCTCGTGTCGAATCTTCCGGCGCTCGACTTGATTTCAGCTCGTAAGCGGATGCATCCGGCGCTCGTGTTCCAGAAGCCGTCACAAGCGATCCCGGAGCTCTCCGGTGTGAGGCCCGCGTACGAATCGATCCCTAGCTGGCAGTTCGAGGAAGGTGGACCGTTTGACGAAGATGCAGACAGGCGTAGCGCGGCGGTTTGCGTCTTAGGCGAGGACGCCAAAGTCTCGCTCTTCGGTTACGGAGCCGCGCTTGGGAAATATACAAAAGTGAACGACACGTGGCTGCGCGTCGTAGGTGTCCTGAAAACTCAGTTGAGTTCCGGCGCGGACGCCCAGGCGCAAGATCCAAACCAGGTGATTTACATTCCGCTCAACACGTTTCAGTACCGTTTCTTCGATGTCAGCGGTTACCTGCGGGATGAGTTGGATGGAGTCGATATGCGGTTGAAGAGCGACGCCGATAGCAGCAAGACGGCCCGAGTGGTGAATGCAATTCTTAACTCCACGCACCACGATACGCCGGACTTTTCAGTTACGATTCCGGCCGAATTATTAGCCGAACAGCAACGTTCGCAGACCATATTTACTTACGTGATGGTCGCGATTGCGGCCATATCGCTGTTAGTCGGCGGAATCGGAATCATGAACATCGTGTTGGCGACCGTGCTTGAACGTACGCGTGAAATTGGCATCCGGCGCGCAACGGGAGCGAGGCGCAGCGACATTGTCCGGCAGTTTCTACTGGAATCCGTACTGATCTCGATTGCCGGAGGCGTGGTGGGAATTGCGTTCGGTTATTTTCTGTCGTGGCTGATAGCTAAGTCGGCGGAATGGAAAACGATTGTTACGCCCAGCTCGATTATGATCGCGTTCGGCGTATCGGTGTCGGTGGGCGTGATTTTCGGAATTTATCCCGCAAGAAAGGCTTCGCGAATCGATCCTATTGAAGCGCTCAGGTATGAATAACTTTTTGAGGTGGTTATTTGTACTACTCACATTAGTTTCGGGCGTTGCGTTGTGGGCGGCGACTCCGTTAAATGGCTATGTCTCCCGACGGTTTCGCGGCCAGGATGTTGAGGTCAAGGAGCTTCAAAGCTTATCGCAGCGCATTGTCGGCGGAAAGCTTCATCTGACGGTCAGAGAGTTGCTTGAATTGGCGCTGCAGAACTTTGCGGACGTGAAGATCGCCGGGCTGGACGTGTTGACAGCCGCCGATCAGATCACTGGCGCGAAAAGCGTTTTTGATCCCAACGTTTTGTTGGATTTCCGCGCGCTGCGTTCGGTCTCGCCGCTTGGGTTCGGCTTCGGGCAGGTGTTTACGTCCAACGGTTCCGGTGGCCAGGGGAATAACTCGGGCTCGGGCTCAACTTTGAATCAAGTTACACTTCCCGAAACAATCAACAGTCTTACGCAGAATTCTTCGATCGCATACACGTAGTTGCTTCTCACGGGAGAGCAATTTCAGGCAACCTTTGGCGCAACTCGAAGTTCGGGCGACAGCTATCCATTCCCGGCGCTCTTTGGCACGTTGAATTTTTCGCTTACGCAACCGCTGCTGCAGAACCGCACGAACATTCAAAACCGTGCATTCTTGACGATCGCCCGCACGGAAGTGTTGATCATTTCGGAGCAAACGGAAGCCGCGATCGGGCGAGCGATTACGACGGCGGCCTTGCAATACTGGGATGCCGTTCTGGCGCGCGACACGGTGGGCGTTCAGCAACAGCCCGTAGGTCTGGCGCAGAAGTCGTATGCGCGATAAGCAGGCTCTTGATTTGGGCGCTTTGGCGAAGCTTGATATCTATCAATCGGAAACTCAGGTTGCAGAGCGGACTCGTGATTTGGTTCAAGCGCAATACCAATATAGGAACGCGCGGGATGCTCTTCGTAGAGTGATTGGCGCCGATTTGACTCCTGCGCTACGGGCGACCGAAATCGTCCTGGATGACGATCCGCGGGCGATTCCATCAACAAGAGTATTGCCGTTCGAGGAGGCATTGGCCGATGCACTGCGGTCGCGTCCCGAGCTAAAAGCTTCCGGGCAGAGTGTTTCGATCGACAATCTGAATGCGCGCCGTTACCGGGATGAGTTACTGCCGCGTCTCGATCTTACTCTTCAAGGCGGAGCTACCGGTCCGGGATTGAACCAGATCGGCGTGGGCGGAGTAGTAGGCGTCACTCCAACTATGGGTTATCCGGGGCTTGGTGACACGCTACATCAGGTTCTGGCGTTCAATTTCCCTTCGTACGGATTCGACCTGGCGCTGAGGTTTCCGGTTCACAACAGTCTCGCCCAGGCGAGTCTGGCGGATTCCCTGGTGAACAGGGTTCGCGACCGCTATCAGCAGCGGCAGACCCAGGAGCAGATCACTCTCGATGTGCGTCAGGCGATTACGTGAATCGAACTGGCAAATGCCACGATTGAGAACGCGACG
>JALYVD010000136.1 GCA_030853405.1 Acidobacteriota bacterium
TTGCACAACAAACAACCGATCCCAACGGCAACGTGTTTATGGGAGGTCCCAAGTACAAAAAGGACAAGACGCCCACATCCCGTTTTCTGAAGGGTACGGTAACCGACGATGCCGGCAAGCCGCTGGCAGGGGCGCTTGTGACGTTGACGAACGAGACCACTAAGGACCAATTGACGTTCATCACCAAACAGGGTGGCCGTTACAATTTCTCCGATTTGAGTTTCACAACCGACTACGAGGTAATCGCACGGTTTAAGGATATGCAGAGCGAACCGCGTAAATTGAGTCAGTACGACCACACCGCTAATATCGTTCGGATTCTCGCAGTAGGGCCGATGGATGCCACGAAGGACCACGCCGAAGCCGACGCTAAGAAATCGAACTAACCAGGCTCCTGACGGAAGTGCGGCAGCAGCAACTGGATAATCAGCAGGGCGAACAGATACATGCTGCCCGCTACGTAGAACAGCGGCGCGTAATGACCGTGAGAGAAGTCGAGCCACTTGCCGATAGCCGGTTGCGCCAGCATTCCTCCGAACGCGCCCGCGCAGCCTGCAAGTCCTACCACTGAACCGATAGCGGCTCTTGGAAAGCAATCGCTGCTGATGGTATAAATATTTGCCGACCACCCCTGATGCGCGGCAGCGGCCACGCTGATCAAGAACACAGTCAGCCAGAGATTGCCCGCCGCATGAGGAACAAAAATGACCGCCAGTACCGCAAGCGCGCAGATGAGCATGGCGGTTTTGCGAGCCGCGCCCACCGAGAATCCTTTCTCAAGGAAGAAACCCGAGAGCCAGCCGCCGCCTATCGACCCGATATCCGCCGATAAATAGACGGCCACGAGCGGCGGTCCGATATGAATCAAGTCGAGCCCGTACTTGTCGTGAAGGAATCCAGGGAGCCAGTACAGGTAAAACCACCACACGGGATCGGTAAGAAATTTGCCAATTAGAAACGCCCATGTAGCTCGCCTACCCAACATGGAGAAGTACGAGACAGAGGCTACTGGCGGTTCTCGATCCGAGCGTATCAGTTCCAATTCGGCCTTGGATAGATGCCGATTCTGCTCCGGTTCACGATAGAAAAAGAACCAGACGATTGCGAGCAGCATGCTCAAGGACCCGGTAAACAGGAACGCGGAATGCCAGCCGAAATGCAGCGTGAGAACCGGCACCAATAGCGGCGCTACGACGGCCCCGATATTCGAACCGCTATTGAAGATCCCGGTGGCGAGTGCTCGTTCGCGGCGCGGAAACCAATCCGCGACTGTCTTGATGGCACTGGGGAAATTCGCCGCCTCGCCCAGTCCAAGCCCCAGACGAGCAAGGCCGAATTGGAATGCATTCCCCGCCAATGCATGGCACATGGATGAGACGCTCCAGAACAGTACAGCCACTGAGTAGCCGACGCGAATGCCGAGCCAGTCGATTAGCCGTCCGGCGATCGGCATCATGACCATGTATCCGAGCTGGAAGGCGGAGTTGATCAGCCCGTATTCGTAATCGGTCCAATGCAAGTCGTGTGCAATGGTTGGCTTTAGAATGCCCAGGACCATACGGTCCATGTAGTTAACCGTTGTCGCGTAAAACAGCAATCCGCAGATGACCCAGCGGAAGTGGGTTATTTTCGTCGCAGCGGGCACGTTTGAGAATGTTATCTCAGCGACCGCAAACTTCTAACGTTTGCAGAGTTGCGGGTATTGTTTTTTGAGTGCGGCGATCTTCGGCAGGTCGTTGTACACGATGTAAGGGTAGGTGGGATTTTTATCGAGGAAATGCTGATGATAACCTTCCGCCGGGTAAAAGCCTTTGAGTGCGACAACCTGAGTCACGATGGGATGGGAGTACATGTGGGCCGCGTCCAGTTGGTGAATGTAAGCTTCGGCCACGCGCTGTTGATCGGGGTTGGTATAGAAAATCGCCGAACGGTACTGAGTGCCTGTATCTGGCCCCTGACGGTTCAACTCCGTCGGATCATGCGCCACGGAAAAATAGACCATCAAGAGCTGTCCGAACGTAATCTGCTTCGGATCGTAGGTAATTTGGACCGATTCGGCATGGCCCGTATCGCCCTCGCTCACCCGCTCATAGTGTGCGGTCTTCTTGTCACCTCCAGCGAAGCCCGAAACCACGTCCGTAACGCCTTTGATTCTCTCGAATACTCCTTCAACTCCCCAAAAACAGCCACCGGCGAGAACTATGGTCTGTTTTCCTTGCGCCGAGGAAGCCGGGATGTCTACAGCCGGCTCCGGAAAGCTTGCGGCTTGCAACGATAGAGCGGCCGCAAACGCAATCACGACAGAAAACTTCATACAAGATCTCCTTAAACTACTTACTTCCACTCTGGATTTTTACCGGCACTCACTAAGTTGGCAAGAATCCGGTACGCGCCCGGGACACCGGCTGGAAGTTGCCGGTACAATGCGTACGCGTCGTAGATGTAAATACCCTTGCCGTAACGAGCCATCAATAGACCGCCCGATTGCTCCGGCTGATCGGGATCGTGGGTTTCGACCAGAGCTTGATAATGTGAATCCCACTTGGCCATGAATCCGTGTCCGCGCTCTTCCTGCCAGTTCGCGAAATCAGAAGCGGTTACCCGGTTCGGCCAATTCAGGATCGGATTCCTTGGATCGAGAATTTTCACCTCCGACCCTTCGTCCACCACCTTGGCGGCATTGGATCCGAGGCTGAACGGATAAGGACCATAGTCCCCGTCAAAATTCTGCAAATTGTATTGGACGATCAGTACTCCGCCGTTTTTCACATACTCCAGCAGCCGCGAATTTGAAGAGCGCAGCGCGCTTTGAACGGCATAGGCCCGCACACCAAGCACAATGGCGTCGTAATCGCCGAGAGATGCGGTTTCAAGGTCGCCCGCGTTGATGATGCGAACCGATACGCCGAGGTCCTCGAGAGAACGGGGGACTTCGTCGCCAGTTCCCGGTACAAAAGCCACGCGCAGTCCGGCCGCCGTCTTCACATCCACGCCAACCGCTTTGTAAGTGGCGGGCCGATAGTAGGGATAAGAACGCAGGCCGGCGTAGCCTACCATTCGATAACCTTCTTCATACTTCTTCCCCTGATACTCCGCTACGGCTTTTATTTCGTAAGTGCCCTCTTTCAGCCCATGAGGCAAAACTTCGAAAGCAATCGTCTGGCTATCACCATTGCGTTGCATCGTAAACGGATACTCCAGCGGCGCGGATGTCCAACCGGCTGGTAATCGCAAGCGTAGAATGCCTTTAGCCGCGCCCTTTACGTTGCTATGAAGAGTGCAAGAAAATGTAAAGGATTGACGATCAAGCGGCACCGCTCCGGCTGCTGGAGACACCTGGACCGAGAGAGCAGGTCCCAACAGGAGCGGGTTGGCCTCAATCCCGATACCTTCGACTCGCTGCATAGTTTGCACGTACTTGCGGATGCTTAGCTCCGTCCCTCTATAACTAATTCGCGCCGTGGCGATCAAAGGATACGGTGCTAGCGAAAGATTTTCGAAATGAGGATCGTCAAGGTTGTAATATGGCTGTTCTTCGTCCGGGCGCGAGAAGTAAGGACGAGTTAAGGGTGCATTTTCCGGTACCTTCACAGCGAATCGAGAAAAGGTATCCTTGCCTCCCGGGAGTTCGGATGCAGCCGCCGATTCTTTATGGACACTCCAGTCTTTTCCGTCCGTTGGTACGATTTCGATGCTTTCGACTTTGATCGATTCCGCGCTGCTGTTCAAGACGTGGGTCTTTACCGCAAGCGATTGAGTGGGTATGGCGAAAAGAGACGTTAACGCCGGACCACCAAAGAAAGCCCTGGCGCCCGTGGGTTCCTTTTCGGGAGCGATGGTCGCATCGAACGAAAGCTGCAACGCCAGCGCCAGCGCGTGCTCAAACTGTTGTTCTTTTACTCTCAACTCATACTCGACGTCGTCTTTGCCGAGTCTGGAAAGGGAGCTTTCTTCGGCTTGCTGCAACAAGGCTCGAGTTTCCCGCAAGCCGTCCGCGAGAATAGGAGCAATTGCCGCCGACTCGCCCGGTTTATAGTTTGCAGCCGCCTCATCCGCACTCTTCTGAATACGTTCGAGAGCCACTTTCAAGAATTCCGTTTTACCCGTTGCAAGGGACGCGATTCCAGGCAAGGAAACGTCCATGCCGTCGTACATGGATTTCTCGTGCTCGGGGGAATCAACGCGCGATCCATAGCGGTGATAAGCGGAGTTGACCAGAGCCGGAGGTGGTATCGTAACGCCGCCATTCTGGCTTTTTTGCTGCCCCA
>JALYVD010000155.1 GCA_030853405.1 Acidobacteriota bacterium
CGCGCCCTGCCGTTGATTCGCTCGTGGCAATTTACTGAGCGCGAGTTGCAGGTCGTTGGCCGCGTCGTCGAAGAGATTCAAAACCGGCTTGAATTTCTTGCTGCTGTGGGTCTGGATTATCTCAGCCTGGATCGTTCCTCGGCCACGTTATCGGGCGGCGAAGCGCAACGTATCCGGCTTGCAACCCAGATCGGATCTAAGCTTCGAGGCGTACTGTATGTGCTCGATGAACCATCCATCGGCCTTCACCCGCGCGACAATGACCGTCTTCTGAATACCCTCCATCACTTACGCGACCTCGGCAACACTGTATTGGTGGTTGAACATGACGCCGAGACAATCGAACGCGCCGACTACGTCATTGATCTCGGTCCACGTGCTGGACGTCTGGGCGGCAATTTGATGGCGCAAGGGACACCGGCTCAGATTATGCAAGCGCCTCTTTCATTGACTGGCGAATACCTGTCGGGCCGTACGGAAATTGCGATGCCGCCGGTTCGCCGCCGCGGCAACGGATTGAACGTTACGGTGAAGGGCGCGACCGAGCATAACCTCAAGAACGTCACGGTAGATTTCCCACTCGGTACCCTGACGGTTGTCACCGGCGTATCGGGCAGCGGCAAATCGACGCTTGTTCACGATATTTTGTACCGCGCGCTGGCTCATGAAGTCTACAGATCGATCGCCCAGCCCGGCGCGCACGCCGCCATTCTCGGTCTTGAAAACATCGACAAAGTGATTGAGATCGACCAATCGCCCATAGGCCGCACACCCCGCTCGAACCCCGCCACGTACACCGGCGTCTTTTCGCCCATTCGCGATATCTACGCCATGCTGCCCGAGTCCCGCGAGCGCGGTTACAAAGCGGGACGCTTCAGCTTCAATGTCAAAGGAGGCCGTTGTGAGGCTTGCCAGGGAGACGGTCTCAAACGCATTGAGATGAACTTCCTCCCCGATGTCTACGTCACTTGCGACGTGTGCCGGGGACGGCGTTACAACGTTGAAACTCTGCAGGTGAAGTACAAGGGCAAGAGTATCGCCGACCTTCTGGAATCGACAGTGGATGAGGCGCTTGAAATATTGACCAACATCCCGCAGGTACACGCGAAACTGAAGACGCTTACGGAAGTTGGGTTGGGCTACTTGCATCTGGGGCAATCCTCTACCACGCTTTCCGGCGGCGAAGCGCAGCGTATCAAGTTAGCTAAAGAATTGAGTAAGCGCCAGACCGGGAAAACTTTTTACCTGCTGGACGAGCCGACAACCGGACTGCATTTTGAAGACGTCCGGCATCTGCTCGAAGTCCTGCAACGCCTGGTAGATCTCGGCAATACAGTTGTAGTAATTGAACACAATCTCGATGTGATCAAGAGCGCCGATTACCTGATCGATCTCGGACCCGAGGGCGGAGAGCAAGGCGGCTATATCGTGGCGGTTGGCACCCCCGAAGAGGTTCTGCAGGAACGCCGCAGCCACACGGCCCACGCGCTTCGAAAAGTAATGAAGGCGGACCATGCAGCCTGACCCACTCACGCCAGAGGGCCTGGAGCCAGTCTTCGCCCCCGCGCTTCCGGTAGTTCGCGAACCATTCTGGGGCTACCTCGATTTAGTTTGGATGATCGGGCTCCTCTTTGCGGGCATGGTCGTGCTATTCGGCGCAGCCGCCGCACTGCTCTTTTTGCATCCAATGTTGCGGGATTCCGCCCCATTTCTTCTCGGTATCCAATTCTTGTTTTACGGCGTTGTGTACCTGGCGTTTCTGGTCATCTTTCATTTCCATTACGGCAAGCCGGTCTTCATTTCGCTCGGATGGAGGCGCAGTAGGTTTCATCTCGGGATCGCGGCGCTCGCGGGCATGGCGCTGGCCTTTGCGCTCCAGCCGGTACTGACTCTACTGCACGCGCCCGAAGTGAAATCGCCCGTCGAACAATTCACCAAAACGCCCGTATCTTTGGTTCTCATCGCCTTGACCGCGGTGCTGGCAGCGCCCTTGTTTGAAGAGTTGTGGTTTCGCGGTTTCCTGCAGCCTCTGCTGACCCGATCGCTCGGGATATGGCCGGGAATTATCATCACCGGAATCCTGTTCGGCGCCATGCACATTTTTGAATATTCGAACGCCTGGCAATACGGATTCGCGATTGCACTCGTCGGCATCGCTCTCGGTTATGTAAGGGCCCGCAGCGGCTCTGTCATCCCATCGACGGTCATGCACGCTTGTTTTAATTTCATGTCTGTCATTGCCCTAGTTGCAACGAAATTCGCCAAACACTAATGACTGTCCTTCCCCAAAAAACGATTGAAACGATCGAGTGGACGCCCGAAGGCGTCGTCATGATCGATCAGACGCGTCTGCCGCGTGAAGAAATCTTCGTGATTTGCCGCAATTACGTCGAAGTCGCGGATGCGATCCGGGATATGATCATCCGCGGAGCCCCGGCCATCGGCGTCGCGGCTGCGATGGGCGTCGCTATCGGCGCACTGCAATCGGCCAATCTCGAAGCTGACATGCCGGTCATCTGCGAGACTCTTGCGAAGACTCGTCCCACCGCGGTAAACCTCTTCTGGGCGATCGAGCGTATGAAGCAGGTTTATGCTTCCGTCCGCAATCAAGACATTGGCCAAGTTAGGATGCGCCTGGTAGAGGAAGCGCAAAAAGTCCGCGAGGAAGATATTGCGATCAACCAAGCCATCGGTCGCCACGGAGCGCCTCTCGTGCCAGACGGGAAAACCGTACTCACCCACTGTAATGCCGGTGCGCTCGCAACGGCAGGTTTCGGAACCGCGCTCGGAGTAATCAGAGCAGCCGTGCAGTCGGGGAAAAACATCGACGTCTTCGCCGACGAGACCCGGCCCTTCTTGCAAGGTGCGCGCTTAACTGCCTGGGAACTGCAACGCGACGGCATTGAGACGACATTGATCACCGACAACATGGCGGGGCATTTTCTAAAGAGCGGACGCATCGGTTGTGTCGTTGTGGGAGCGGACCGAATTGCAGGCAACGGCGATGTCGCGAACAAAATCGGCACCTATAGCGTTGCCGTTTTGGCTCACGAGAACAACGTTCCGTTTTATGTTGCCGCACCGATTTCTACGCTCGATCTCACGCTTCACTCAGGCGAGCAGATTCCCATTGAAGAACGCGCCGCGAAAGAAGTAACTCACGTGCAGGGCGTTCATATGGCCCCGGATGGAATCAAAGTCGCGAATCCGGCCTTCGACGTCACACCACATCGGTATGTCTCCGCAATCATTACCGAACGCGGCGTCGCGCGCGCTCCTTACACGGAGAGCCTGCGAGAACTCTGCCGTGAGCAATCGACAGGATCGCGGTAGAAAAACCTAAATGGCTCTGGACGACTACAAGGTAGTGCTTTACCGCAATCGGCCAACTGGCTGGGTTGACGAGATTCCGTCCATTCCCGGCTGCTATGCACTCATGTCAACCAGAACTGAAGCGCTCTCCGAACTGGAAGAAGTGTTTTCCATGTTGGAAGCCGAGTACCGAGACAGGGCGCGGTAGCGCCTGCGGACACGACAGAATCACCCACGGGGGAAAGAACGCCCGAGCAGCGACTCGTACCGTCGCGAGAAATAAGAATCCGTCATCCCCGCAATATAATCGCAGACAACCCGGTGAACGGGCGCGTGCGTGAGGCATTTGCGATACCCGGAAGACACATGCTCCGGATGAT
>JALYVD010000193.1 GCA_030853405.1 Acidobacteriota bacterium
CCAGATCGACGATGCGGTTCCCCTCGTAAACCTGGGACACGGGCGTACCCTGATAGGCGGTTTGGATCGCATCGAGAACGGCTACGGATTGAAAGCCGAACTCCACCAGTCGCTCGGGGCGCAATCGGATGGCAATCTCGGGCAGGCCTGGAGGTGACGAGATCTGCACATCCGCGGCGCCCTTCACCTTGGAAAGGACGGCGGAAACATCTCGCGCCTTCCGATCCAGAACGTCCAGATCGTTTCCGAATACTTTAACAACGACCTGGCCTGTTGCGCCCGAGAGAATCTCTTCCATTCGCTCAGATAAGAAGGGCTTGATAGAAAAAGAAAAACCGGGAAAAAGCGCGAGCGTCTTTCGGATCTTCTCTTCGGCATCGCTCCCGGCGTCCGGCTTCAATTTGACGTGAAACTCGCTGTAATTGACGTCGGAGGTGTCATCGGCCAACTCCGCTCTGCCGATCTGTTGAGCTACCGACTCGACCTGCGGATTCTTGAGCAACTCGGCGCTGAGTTTGCGGCCGACGCGTTCCGTTTCGGGGAGTGAGGTGCCGGGCAACGAAACAGCGTGCGCAATGAAATGTCCCTCATGCAAATCGGGCAGAAATCCACCTCCGAAAAACGGCAGAGTGACTGCGGCGGCCACGCACACAATGGCCACGCTAAAAATCAGGAGTCCGCGTCTCGCCACTGTGAACGAAAGCAGCCGCATGTAACGGGATTTCAGCCAAGTGATCGAGCGTGGCTCGATTTCAGTCTCCATGTTTCTTGGCAGGAGCAACATGCAGAGCGCAGGCGTCACCGTCAGCGCAACCGCCAGCGAGGAAAGGATCGCCACAACATAGGTGAGCGCCAAAGGGCGGAAGAGCCGGCCCTGAACTCCGGATAGCGCTAATACAGGAATGAAAACAACGGCCACGACGAATGTTGCATAGACCACAGCCGAGCGCACCTCAAGCGAAGCTGCCCGGATAATGCGGAAAAGCTTGCGGAAATTGGTCTCGTCCTGGTTTTGTAATAGCCGCCGGTGAATGTTTTCCACGTCGATGATGGCGTCATCCACAACCTCTCCAATCGCAATCGCGAGGCCGCCTAACGTGAGCGTATTCAGACTCTCGCCCATGTAGTAGAGAACGATAATCGCGATCAGGAGAGAAAGCGGAATCGCCGTGAGCGATATAAAAGCGATGCGGAAGTTGAAAAGAAACAAGAACAGGACGATGGCAACGAACGCACCACCAAGCAATAGCGAAGCGCTCAGATTATGGATGGCGGTGTTGATAAAGTCGGCTGGCCGGAACAGCGCTGGATCGATCTCGATACCGGCCGCGGCTATCGCGGGCCGCATGGCTGTCAATTCCTTTTCAACGGCTCGCGTGACTTCGACGGTATTCTCCCGGTACTGGCTCGATACTTCGATAATCACGCCGGGCCTGCCATTCACCGAAGCGCCTCCTATGGCCGGTGCGGCGGCCTCCTCCACGCGCGCGACATCGCGCAGCCTGACTACCCCACCCTCACCGTCTCGAACGATGGCATCTGCGATCTGCGACGCGTTTACAGATTGGCCCAGGGATTGAAGAATCACGCGCTGGTCCGCCGTTTCGACAAATCCGGCCCCGCGCACGCCTGTGGCGTTCTTTGCGGCGATCAGCACCTCGCTGATCGACATTCCATACTGGGCCAATTTAGCGGGCTCGGCCTGAATCTGAAATTGCTTGACATCTCCCCCAAAGATCGTCACGCGCGCAACGCCCGGAACGCCGAGCAGTCTCGGCCGAAGCACCCAATCGGCGAAGGTCCGCAATTCCATTTGGGTGTGGCGCTTCGAAGTGAGACCCGCGATCAGCATCAGGCTGGTAGAACCGGTGAGCGGCGCCATTCTCGGCGGCTCAACACCCGTGGGAAGCTGAGCGGCGGCTTCGCTGAGGCGTTCGGTAACCATCTGCCGAGCCCGGTAGACATCGACCTTGTCCTGGAACGTAAGCGTGACAAGCGACAGGCCCTGAATCGACTGCGACCGTAACGTGTCGAGGCCCGGCACGCCGTTCACCGCATTCTCGACGGGACGTGTCACCAGAGACTCGACCTCCTCCGGCGCTAGACCCGGCGATTCGGTCTGAATCACTACAACCGGGGGTGCAAATTCCGGGTAAACGTCGTATCGCGAGTGCAAAGTTATGTAAACGCCATACCCGACCACCAGACATGCCAGCGCAATCACCACGCCGCGAAAGCGGATGGAAAAGGAAACGAGCGCCTGGAGCATTACTGTTCGTCCGACTCCAGTTGCGACTTCATCTCCTCCGAAAGTAGAACCTGACCACCAGAGACGACCACTTGCTGATCCGGTTGAAACCCGGATGTTACAAGCCAGCCTCCGCGCGCGGGATGGTCGAGGGTCACGGCGCGGCGCACGAATTCACCAGCTTCAGTTTGCACATAGACCCACGTTTGTCCCTGATACCGGAGAATGGCGCGCGAGGGAATTAGCACGCCGTGTTCTTCGGGTCCCGGCATCGCGAGCCGCGCCGTGACTGCCTGGCCCGGCCGCAATTGAGCCTTGCTTTGCGAAAGCCGGAATAGCAAAATTTCACCTTGATATTTCGGGTCGATAGAGGCGGCAAGGCTGACGCGGCGCGCAGGGATTGCATCGTTTCCCCCGCCGGTTGGCATGATCGTCGCGCGCAAGACAGAACCGTCGATGGTCTGGCCAGGCGGCACATAGAGGCGGGCCAGGAGGTGATTGAAACTGGCAACTCGAATCAGGGTCTGGCCACTTTCCACCGATTCTCCCGGTTGTGCGGATACCTCAAGCACTTGCCCTCCTTTGGCCATCTCCAGCGGCGCCGCGCCCTCGTCCGATTCCGGTTGCAGCGTATCTCCGATGAGCTGAACGGATCCCTGTGCCGCTTTCAATCTGGCATCTTCAGCGCTAAGGCGAGCCACTGCTTCTTCCACCGACTTGTCAGAGGCATTCTTGTTATCGGCGTTCAGTTGCTTCAGCCGGTTCACCTCTACGCGTGCGGCCGTAACAGACGATTGCGCAGCCTCCGCCTCGGTGCGCGCGGAGACAAGCCGCTCCTTCAGCGTGAGTTGATCGACGGCGGTGAGCCGGGGCCGAACCACCCCGATCTTAGCGCCCCATGCAAGATTCGCGCCCAGCGATGGCCAATTCCCGTGGCTGACAACGAAGCCGGCCAGAGGTGACCGCAGGACAAATTCTTCCGAAGGGTCCGCTTCGAGAGTTCCATAGACGGTAACTTCGGACCGCTCGGCGCTCGGCTTTAACCGCTGTAACTCGATTCCGATACGCTCCTGAGTCTCCCGGTCGAGCTTGACACCTTCAGAAAGTTTTCCCGGTTTCTTTCCCGGCGCCGCCTTTTTGGGTTTGTCGTCATCGTCGGCCTGATGTCCTCGAACCGAAAGCGCGACGCCTCCGATGAGCACGAGAACGGCAACTCCCACGAATGTCGATTTCACCGCCTTGTTCATTACTGTTCCCGCTTTCGATCCCCAGGCGGCTGAATCCACGGCACGTTTCCGAGTGGCGCCTGCACTGCGTCCTCCAACCCCGAAAATGCGGCCCGCGTTTTGGCCAATGCAGTGAACCGGGCATGAAGCGCAGCTACGCTTTCGAGGCGAACCGCGTTCAATGCGAGCTGATCCTCCTCGCCAAGCTGGACCGCACGGAAGGTTGCGCGCTCACGGCTGGCTTGGATCGCGCTCCATTGCCGATCGGCTTCTTCGAATTCTTTAAAAGCAGTCCGGTACCCGGAAAGTGATCGTTCCACCTCGCCGATAACTTGTGACTGCAGCGCAAGAAAGCGAGCCTCGGCCTCGGACCGTCTCGCTTCCGCTTCGGCGATTGGCCCTGTGTTGCGATTCCAGACGGGCACGGGAAATGCCGGGCCGAACGTAAATTTGTGATGCCCTTCGTCGAAGTCATAGCCGGGATTTAACTGGATATCTGGATACTGCCGCGCAATCTCAAGCTGCAGGCGGGCTTCCGCGGCCGCGTATTCAAGCAGGCTACGCTGAATATCCAGCCGATTCAGCAAGCCTTTCTGTTGGACGCGCGCGACGGGTAACAGTTCGAGAAGCTGCGGTGAGCCGTAATCTCCCGATACAAATCGCACGCTCGTCAGCGCCGATACCGGCATACCTATTGCCGACGCCAGATTGATCAGCGTTCCATCCACCTGCCCCTCCGCGTCACGCAGGCTCACGGCGGTTCGGCTCGCTTCCACACGGGCGATATCCAGTTCGGGACGTGCCACCTCGCCCACGGAAACACGTTTTTGTATAAGGGCGACAGTTTTGACTCTGATCTGCGACTCGCTGCGAATCGCCGTCAGTGCATCTGTTGCCGCGAGGCGATCCATCCAGGCACCTCTAACCTGGCTGTAAACGTGCCAGCTTGCCTCCTTCAGTTGGATACGGGCTACATCGGCCAGTTTGGCCGCTTCCAGGATGCGGTAGCTACGCTTCCGGGCGGTCTCAATCGGCAGACTCAACTCGAAGCGAATGGTTATCGGCGATTCTGGTGAGGTTTCGTAACCCCCGCCAGCGGATAAGGAAGGATTGGGGCGACCGCCAGCTGCCACGATGCCCGCCTCCGCCGTCTTCACCTGGGCGCGGGCAACTTGAAGAGACGGATTGAGGTAAGCGGCAACCAGATTTGCGGTTGCGAGGTCGAACTCATGCGGCGGCCACTGGGTATTGCCGCTGGAAGGTTGGACTGAGCGGACAAAGGCAGCCAAGCCAGTGTCGTTGAAGCTTCTTGACCTATAGGATCTCTCGGAAGTGACCGGGGCCAGCGGCTGTGGGTGATAGTGGACACAACCGCTTAGCGCTCCAATTAACCCACCAAACAAGCATGCGGCAACGGTCGTACACCCTCGGCTGCGCACCACCCTCTCTCGGTATTTCTTCCGGAAGAGCGCAGAACTCGATCTCCCCGATTCGCACATCGGCATCCACGTGCGAATGTTATCACCTCTGCTGTAGGTCCGTACTCCAATTCAGAAAAGTCAGCCGGTTCCAATCGCGGCGATTCAACCCCACATAGGACACGGCATATTCGCCCGTGACGGGAAGCAGCCAGCTTGCACCGTTCATTGCCACAGATCGCAAACTAACCATCCATTGAATCTCAGAGATCTGAAAATCACGAGGAATAGAAGCGGAACTGCGAGAGACCCGTAAAATGTTGCCGCTCTTCACCGAAATCCAAATCTTGCTGTGAAACGGCACGTGAAACTCGCGCGAGTCGATTACCAGATCCCAGGGGCTGTCCGCGGCTGTGACATCGAATTCATAAATCGCAGCCCATTCCCCGTCCAACTGCTCAAGATTCTGGAACATGACCGGTTCAACCGCAAGTAACTGCTTAGTCTGGCGCAAAAGCGTTCCGAATTCGCCCTCCGACCATGCACCCGAAATACTGGCCAGCGTCGGCCTCGAATGATTGTCCTGCTTGATGCGCGAGTAGTGCTCTGACCCGTTCTCGAAGGAAACTGTGCTGGTAACAGTATCAAGCTGCCGTCCTACCGGCGACTGCAAAGTTCCGCGGAACCGCTCTATTGTTTCATCGCATACGAACGATTTGAGCGTGTCAAAAAGATGATCGTTCACCGCTTGGGCCCGGTAAAGCAGATCAGAGGGAGGATCTGGAGGAAGGTCGGGCGTTCGGCCGAGGCCCAAAACGCAGCAACAACTGACCACAAAGAGAGAGCGAGCGACCATTGCCGACCTCCATCGCGCATTCGTTCCACTTCATCAACGCGACAGAATTCTTATCGGCGGATATGCGAAAAGACTTTAATCGTTTCTCGTTTCAACGCTCAATCTTGCGATACGCCAACACCGCTCGCTCGTGCTCTTCAATGGTGGAGGAAAATTGGTGCGATCCGGACCCGTCCCCTTTGGCAACAAAATAGAGGAATCCGGTATCGGCCGGGTGCATAGCGGCTTTAAGGGACGCCGCACCCGGATTCGCGATTGGGCCCGGCGGGAGTCCAGGATGGGCGTACGTGTTGTACGCATTCGTACTCGCAAGATCCGATTTGTGGATCGCGCCGCGGTAGCGGTTCTCGACAAGCGCGGCGTAGACCGTCGTCGGATCGCATTGCAGGGGCATGTTGATCCGCAACCGGTTCAGAAAGACTCCGGCTACAAGGGGCCGCTCCCCCGTCACCGCAGTCTCTTTCTCGACCAACGAGGCAAGCGTAACCGTCCTGTGAATGTCGGGGGATGCCGTTGCACCGCCTAGCGCCGCCCACTGCTTCCGAAATTCAAGAGTCATCATGTGGCAGAGCTGACGAGCGCTCGTGTGGTGCGTTACACGATAAGTGGAAGGAAACAGATATCCCTCCAGACTGGGAGCCAGAGCATCAAGGTCGCGAATATCCTCGGGATCGGCGGCCGCTTTCAGGAACTCGGTTGGCGCGACGGTGTCAGACGAACCCAGGAGATTCGCGATATCAAATATGTTGCTTCCCTCCGGAACCGTGAAATCTTCGT
>JALYVD010000221.1 GCA_030853405.1 Acidobacteriota bacterium
AGTGAACGCTTTCCGGCTGATACTCGCCGGGAACTACTACCGACCGCCCTTTCGCGCTCTGCAGATCCTGGACAACCGCGGCCATCCAACTGGGTGCGCTGCCCTCCGCGGCGACCGCTACGCCACAAGCCTTCGCTAGTTGGTAAGCGATACCGGCTACGTCCGCGCTTTTCACCGGAAAACGGTGGTCGGCGAGCGAGCCGCCCACGGTGGGCGTGCATTCGATGGCATAGTAGCGGTTGCGCTTGTTCGCGCCTCCGACAACCCGCCGCGCCGAAAACTGACGCGAGTAAGCCAATGCCGCAGGGCCGTTGTTCAGAAAATCGGCATCCAGACTGACCACCACGTCGGCTTTCGAAAAATCGTATGTGACGATCGCATTCTTACCAGCAATCTTCTTGGCCGAAGAGGCGATCGCCGGGCTGATAGAAGGCTCATGAACGTACCACTTAGTTGCGGGCAACTGGCTCGTTATCGCAGCCATTTGCGACTGCAACGTCGGTGATGTCGTAATGCCCGTCAGGATCGCAAGACCTTCGCCCTTGCGCGAAGCTAATCCTTGCGCTTCCGAACTGAAAGCGCCGTTGAACTCACCCCAGGTGCTGAGGCGGCCTTCGTGCATGACCGTCTGCGACCTGTCTGGATCGTAAAGATTGAGAACCGAGCCCTGTTCGAAGATTCCCGTCGAACCCAAGCTGGCCGGATGATCGGGATTACCTTCTACCTTGGTAGGCCGGTTCAGATGACTCTCAACCAAAAGGCCCCGCGCATAACCGTTTAGCGGCATAGCGGTCGCGTAGAAAAGCGGCAGACCGGGAATCACGTTCTCCGGCTGCCGCACATAAGGAACGATCAGTTCTTTGGGCTGTTTCGTACAGGCTGCCGCGCCCGCCATGGCGAGAGAGGCCGCCATCACCTTCAGCAGATTGCGGCGGTCAACACCCTGTGGGATTTGCCCGGAAAGACCGGGAAACTCCTGCTCGATATATTCGGTCAGCTCTTCCGTTTCCGCGGCTTCTTCAATGGTTCGCCAGAAACGCGGGCCATCGCCGGCGGCAAGCTTTTCCCGCAGCGCCTGCAGGTCGGTAACGCGCTTGCGCGGCGGTTCGAGCAGTGACTCTAAAGGAACAAACGGCGACTGATTATGCTCTGATTTCATCGGTGGCAAGTTACGCAATCCGTCAGGCTGTGAACTTTGTACTCGGCTACGAGTTTCCGGCCTAGATCGAGCTGATCGGCGGGATACTTGTAGTCGATATTGAATACCTCTGACTTCGGTCGGATAAATCTTTCTGGCTGGCGGTGACAGTTCAAGCACCAGTTCATGTTCAGCGTGTTGACCTTGTAGGTCAGCGGCATCTCGTTTACCTGGCCGTGGCAAGTTGAACAGCCAATACCTTTGTTGATGTGAATGCTGTGGTTAAAGTAGACGAAATCGGGGAGGTCGTGAACGCGCGTCCATTCGATGGATTTGCCGGTTGCCCAGCTATCCCGGATCGGCTGCGTCACTGTCGCATTGGTCCAGATCTGCGAGTGACAGGTCATGCAGGTTTCAGTAGGCGGAAGTCCCGCGAACCCGGAGGTCTCGACGCCGGTGTGACAGTAACGGCAATCGATACCGTCGTCCTTCACGTGGTGTTTGTGACTGAACTCGACAGGCTGTTCAGGCGCCACACGGACCGACGTAATCCACGGTCCCCGGTCAATGATGTACCCGATCGCTAAGGACGAAGCAGCCAGGAGGACGACCCCGGCGATACACACCTTGAAGATCGTGTTCGAACTAGGTCGAAAAAGCTGTGCCATAAGGAAACTGACAACTCACGCGTAACCCAGGATTATATACCGTCTAAATACAGTACTGTTCCGATGCGGCAGTAATGATTCTCGTGAGGATGTAATTATGATGCGTCGTCCGTCCGAAATCGAGCAATGACATTTATCACGGTTGAGTTAAGAAATCCTAGATTCCCACTTCGGATTTAGCAGCCGCAAACTGTTGAGCCGCAAAATCCAACTCTTCTCTCGTGTGTGCAGCTGACAATTGAACGCGGATGCGCGCTTTGCCTTGCGGAACAACCGGATAAGAGAACCCTATTACATAAACGCCTTTTTGCAGCAGTGCGTCCGCCAGGCGGCCGGCAAGAGAAGCGTCTCCCAGCATCAGAGGCACAATCGGGTGCTCGCCGGGCAGGATGTTGAAGCCAATCTCCGTCAACCGCTGCCGGAAGAAGGCCGTGTTGGCAAACAGCCGTTCGCGGAGATCGGGTGTTTCCGTCAGGATCTCCAGCACTTTCAAAGAGGCTGCAACAATGGGCGGCGCAACTGAATTCGAAAACAGATAGGGCCGCGAGCGCTGCCGCAACAGGCTGACGATTTCTTTTCTGCCGCTCGTATAGCCGCCGCTTGCTCCGCCGAGCGCTTTGCCCAGCGTGCCCGTGATCACATCGACACGCCCCATCACGTTGTGAAACTCGTGCGTGCCGCGCCCGGACTTGCCCATAAAACCAACCGCGTGCGAATCGTCCACCATCACCATGGCGTTGTGCCGCTCGGCTAAATCGCAGATGGCGGGAAGATTTGCAATGTAGCCGTCCATCGAAAACACGCCATCCGTCGCGACCAGCCGGTGACGAGCGGCGCCTGCCTCTTTCAACTTCGCTTCGAGGTCGTTCATATCGCTGTTTTTGTAGCGGTAGCGCGAAGCTTTCGAGAGCCGGATGCCGTCAATGATGCTCGCGTGGTTTAGCTCATCAGAGATAACGGCGTCTTGCTCGTCAAGTAGCGTTTCGAAAAGGCCGCCATTCGCGTCGAAGCAGGAACCATAAAGGATTGTATCTTCCGTACGGAGGAACTCCGTCAGCCGTTCTTCCAACTCCTTGTGAATGGATTGCGTGCCGCAGATGAAGCGAACACTGGCGAGGCCGTAGCCCCATTCGTCGAGCGCTTTTCGCGCCGCTTCGACGATGGCCGGGTGATTCGCCAAGCCCAGATAGTTGTTCGCGCAAAGATTCAGGACAGACTTGCCGGAAGCGACGCGAATCTCCGGCTGTTGGGCGCTGTCGATGAGGCGTTCACGTTTGAATAGCCCGGCTTGCTCGATGTCTGCCAACTTGCCTGTGAGGTAGTCTTTGACGTTGCCGTACATTTGCGCCCTTTGGCTATGGTAGCTTCCGGGCGTTAAGCATATTGCCCCGCCACATAACCGGAAGCCCAGGCCCACTGGAAGTTATAGCCGCCCAAGTGGCCAGTCACATCGACAACTTCGCCGATGAAGTACAAATTCGCTACTTTTCGGCTTTCCATTGTCTTAGAAGATAACTCCACCGTATCCACGCCTCCGAGCGTCACCTCTGCCGTACGATAGCCTTCCGTGCCATGTGGCACGATTTGCCAGCCATTAACTGTGGATGCTAACTGCTCAAGCTGCTTATCGCTGATCTCACCGAGTCCCGAGTACTTTTCTCCTACACGCTGCGCTACCCGTTTCGGTAACAACGTGTTCAAGGCTGTAGCGGCTTCCTGCCTCGGGTGCGTAGCCTTTGCCCGCTTCAACATGGCAGCCGCGTCGTGATCTGGAGCAAGATTCACCCGCAGACATTCTCTCGGTGACCAGTAAGAAGAAATCTGCAGCATCACAGGTCCACTTAGACCGCGATGCGTGAACAGCAACGCTTCTCTGAAGGTTTCTTTCCCGCATTGAACCTCCGCTTCGAGCGCTACGCCGGCGAGATCCTTCCACAATTCGAGTTGTGCCTCGCTTAATGTGAACGGAACCAAGCCAGCCCGTGTTGGGACGATTGCCAAGCCGAATTGCCGCGCGATTTCGTATCCTAAGCCGCTTGCACCCATCTTAGGGATTGAGAGCCCGCCACATGCGACAACCACCGATTCACAACAGAATTCGCCTCCGTTTGTCCGCACGCGAAACCGGCTATCTGGCTTGCTGATTTCCTCAACGTTCCTTTGCAATTGAATTTCGACGTTTGCCTGCCTGCATTCCTCCAGCAACATGTGAATGATCTGCTGAGACGAGTCCCTGCAAAACAACTGTCCGAGCGTTTTCTCGTAGTAAGCGATCCGGTGTTTCTCTACTAAGGAAATGAAATCCTGCGCGGTATAACGTGACAGCGCTGAGACACAATAATGCGGATTTTGCGAAAGGTAATGCTCTGGTGAGGCTTGCAGATTGGTGAAATTGCACCGGCCGCCGCCCGAAATCCGAATTTTCTCCGCAGGCTTACTCGCATGCTCAATCACAATCACTCGGCGGCCCCGTTTTCCGGCCTCTATTGCACACATCAAACCCGCCGCGCCCGCGCCGATAATCACAACGTCTGACATGTACTCAGCTTTAACAATAAGCACCCGCTACACTCGACGGATGCTCCTCTGCCCGGTCCGCGACTGCCACATGGCACTCACCCGCGAAGGGCGCAGATTGGCGTGCCCGCGTGGGCACTCGTTTGATGTCGCACGCAGCGGGTATATCAACTTGCTTCAACCGCAAGACCGCCGGTCCAAGCAACCGGGCGATACTGGGGCTGCCGTTGGTGCGCGACGCCGATTGCATGATCGCGGCCTGACCCAACCGCTACTGGACGCGATTCAAAAAATGATAGCGCCCTCACCCAGCGACGTCCTTCTTGATGCCGGATGCGGCGAGGGCTTTTACCTCGGCACTCTCACTCACCAGACTGGCTTCGATGCACACGGGATCGACATCTCCATCGCGGCTATCGACGCCGCCGCAAAACGCTATCCCCGATGCGAGTGGGTCGTGGCGAACGCGGACCGCTTTCTGCCGTACGCGGACCGCTCGTTCTCAATTGTGATGTCGATAACCGCGCGAATGAACGCAGCTGAATTTCGCCGCGTCTTGCGGAAAGGCGGCCGTCTTCTCATCGCTCTTGCCGCGCCCGAAGATCTGATTGAGCTGCGCGGTGAGGGCCGCGACCGCGTGGCGCGAACGGTTGAAACATTTGCGAACGACTTTACACTTGTCGATAAGCGCCGGGTTACGACCTCAGCCGATCTCGAGGCCGCAGCCGTTGAAGATATCCTGCTATCGATCTACCGGCCGATGACATCCAAACCGGCCGTTGCGATGCGCGTGACGTTAAGCCTGGATCTACTGCTTTTCGGGTCGTCATGCGACGCTGAATAACGTCACCCAATGCCACTTATGTTCAACACTCTCCTACTGGAAGCGGGAGTCCGTCTCAGCGACGTTCGCCTTCTTCGACATCAAGATAGTAGCGCGAAAAAGGGCCGAACACCTTTCGAGATGTGGCGCGACGATCGTGTAGCTTTCGATCAATATCAACGAATTCAAGAATTTGGTAACAGATCGCGCTTCGGCGATGCAAGCTATTGGGCTTCGTTTGCTGGAACAGAGCTTGGTGAGACTGTGTTTCTCGGGCTTTATCGAGTAACCTTCAAAGGTGGTTCAAAAGAGGATACACCGCGACCTCACAGGGACGGCGTTGATGCAGCCGGTTGCGTTGATGTCTACGATCTGGTGAAGACGGATCTGCTCAGTGATTTCGAGGGTACGCTGTTCATCGATTGGGGGGCCGGCACGCGGAGTTGGATTCAGAGGCCGGACAATCAAAACAAGACAATCCTGGAGTTGCGGAAGGGTTTACTGACCTGACTTCCCGGGCTGCAACGAGTTCACCAGGCCGCTGTCCTGACTCAACGGTCTTCCGAAAAGCTGGAAAGAAGCGCTCCATTGTTCCAAAGCCGAGAAATGAGGTTGAATTGTAACTAACTGGAAAAAGAACGGCAGGAATCCAAAAGAGACGGTGATTCAACTCTCCAGAAAGATCTGAGTGCGAGGTTTCTTTGAGGACTTTTCGGCCTTAAGTCGTTCCAGATCACCGCGATCCTCTTTCAGCAACTCATCGAGCGTGGGCCTCTTTGAGAAAGGGCGGATCCTGAGTTAAAGGCCGAGCGCCGCCAGAATACGAATCAGCCTGGAAACTCCAATATCTCCCGCTCTACCGTTTTCTAAAGCGTCGATGGTGGCCCGGCTCAACCCGGACCGGGAAGCAAGATCAGCTTGACGCAGACCTTGTTCCCGGCGTGCCTCTGCAACCTTCGCTCCGATGGAATCTAACGTCTCCATGCCTATAATATTAGGCGTTTTGGCCCCGGGAATGCCACAATGCCCAATATTCTAGGAAAAAGAGGCGATTAGGTCTAATGGGCCGCTTGTCTCAAATGCTCGCCCAATCCAGCAGCACTTTCCCCGATTGCCCTGACCGCATGGCCTCGAAGCCCTTCTCGAACTCCGTATAAGAGAACCGGTGCGTAATCACCGGGGTAATATCGAGCCCGGATTCCAGCATCACCGTCATCTTGTACCAGGTCTCGTACATCTCCCGCCCGTAGACCCCTTTGATAGTCAACATGTTGAAAATGACATGCCGCCAGTTGATCGACATCTCCTGCGCCGGAATCCCGAGCATCGCAATTCTCGCTCCGTGGCTCATACTCGCGATCATGTCGTGGAATGCAGCCGGACTACCGGACATCTCTAAGCCGACATCGAAACCCTCGGTCATTTGCAGCTGCTGCTGTACTTGTGCAAGGCTCATCTCCGAAGCATTCACCGCAAGCGTGGCTCCCATCCGCCGCGCCAGTTCCAGGCGATGCGGGTTAAGATCGGTCACCACTACGTATCGTGCGCCGGCGTGCCGGACCACTGCTGCCGCCATCACGCCGATCGGCCCCGCACCCGTAATCAACACATCTTCCCCAAGAACGGGGAACGACAGCGCAGTGTGAACGGCATTACCGAACGGATCGAAAATCGCGGCGACTTCGAGATTCACGCGAGGATCGTGACGCCAGATATTGCTCATCGGAAGCGCGATGTACTCAGCGAAGCAGCCTGGCCTGTTCACTCCGACTCCCTGTGTGTGAGCGCAGAGATGGCGCCGTCCTGCCAAGCAGTTTCGGCAGCGTCCGCAGACAACGTGACCCTCGCCGCTCACTATTTCGCCACGGTGAAAATCGTTTACATTTGCTCCAACCTCGACGATTTCTCCCACGAATTCGTGACCAATCGTCATCGGCACTGGGATAGTCTCGCGCGCCCATTCGTCCCAGTCGTAAATGTGCAGATCGGTTCCGCAGATCCCCGTCTTTTTCACACGAATCAGAACGTCGTTGATCCCGATCTCTGGTTCGGGAACGTCCGCGAGCCACAATCCACGCTCGGCCTTACTCTTGACTAAAGCTCGCAATGTGCCCTTGCTTTCTCATGTACCATCCATCCTAGACTGCCTGCTGCGTGTCACTAAAAGCGGTCGCCGCTCATCTAACAAAGTTAAGAATCAAAACTGAATGAAGGCAATCACAATTTATCCCGGAAAAGCGAACTCGGCGAGTCTGCAAGACGTTCCCGAGCCGCCCGCGAGTGAAGGCAATGTATTAGTCCGGGCGCTCGCACTCGGTATTTGCGGGACCGACTTTGAATTGATATCGGCGGAGTATGGGTGGGCGCCTCCGGGAAGCGATCACCTGATTCTTGGACATGAATCCCTCGGCCGGGTGGAAGATGCACCCCCGAATAGCGGCTTCGCGAAAAACGACCTTGTCGTTGGAATCGTTCGCCATCCTGATCCTGTTCCCTGTGTCGCGTGCGCTATCGGCGAGTGGGATATGTGCCGGAATGGCCAATACACCGAACGTGGAATCAAGGAGCGCAATGGGTTTGGTTCGGAGCGCTGGCGTAACGAATCTGATTTTCTGGTTAAGTTAGATCCAAGTCTCTCCGACGTCGGAGTTCTGATGGAACCAGCCAGCATTCTCGCGAAAGCCTGGGATCACATCACACGCATCGGGCAGCGCACCGAGTGGAAACCGAAGACGGTGTTGATTACCGGCGCGGGACCCATCGGGCTTTTGGGCGCGATGATGGGCGCCCAGCGCGGGCTTGAGGTTCACGTGCTGGATCGTGTCACGGAAGGGCTGAAGCCGCAGTTAGTCCACGAGTTACGGGGCGAGTACCACACCGGCCGCGTCAAGGATCTTAAGTTCACGCCAGACATTATCATTGAGTGCACGGGCGTTTGTCAGATAATCGTAGACTCGCTCGATAAAATCGGGAATGATGGCATTTTGTGTCTCGCGGGCGTCTCTTCGCAGGGACAGAAGGACACGCTCGATGTCGGATGCTTGAACCGCAAACTGGTGCTGGAAAACGGCGTGATCTTCGGATCGGTAAACGCCAACCGTCGTCATTATGCCTTGGCGGAAAAGGCTTTGCTGCAAGGCGACCGTGGCTGGCTTTCTAAACTGATCAGCCGCCGCGAACCGATTTCCAACTGGCAAGGTGCTCTTAAGCGCAGGCCGGAGGATATTAAAGTCATCCTCGAATTTTAAATTCGCATTCTGAACAATGACCCAACTTATTGAAGATTATGCCCTGATCGGCAACAATGCAACCGCCGCGCTGGTAGGGCGTAACGGCTCGATTGACTGGCTCGGTTTCCCGCGATTCGATTCAAGCGCGTGCTTTGCTTCGTTACTTGGAACTCCGGAGAACGGCCATTGGTCTATTTCCCCGAAAGCGGAACGTCCCGGCACCAGCCGCCGCTACCGCCAAGGAACACTAGTCCTTGAAAGTGAGTTTTCAACCGACTCCGGAAAAGTGGTGGTGATCGATTGCATGGACCGGCACGGCGATAGCCAGTACTTGATACGGATGGTGCGTGGGGTCAGTGGCAGAGTCGACATGCAGATGGAACTCGCGCTCCGTTTTGACTATGGCACCGTCGTTCCATGGGTCAGCCGGCTCGATGATGGCCGCCTCCAGGCGATCGCCGGACCGAACAGAGTTCTCCTTTCTGCTCCCGTTGAACTCTGCGGCGAAGATTTCAAGACCCGCGCCACCTTCAGTGTGGGTGAGGGCGAGGAAGTCCCGTTCCTCCTGACCTGGTCGCATTCCTATGGACCGCTCCCAGAACATCCCGATGTCGCAAAGACGTTGAGCGCCGTTACAGAGACATGGCAAAAGTGGTCTGCCCAATACAAATCCGAAGGCGACTATGACGAAGCCGTGCTGCGATCGCTTATCACTCTGAAGGCCCTCACGCACCATCGTACGGGTGGTATCGTGGCGGCGGCAACCACGTCCTTACCCGAAGACATAGGCGGAATCAGGAACTGGGACTACCGATTCTGCTGGCTACGAGATTCAACGTTTACGTTGTATGCGCTACTGGAGTCTGGATACACCGAGGAGGCGAGAAATTGGCGAGACTGGCTGATCCGCGCCATCGCCGGCGACCCTGACCAAATGCAGATTATGTACGGGGTTGCGGGCGAGCGCCGGTTGACCGAGTTTGAACTCGACGAATTGCCCGGCTACGAAGGCTCGAAGCCCGTGCGGATCGGAAACGCCGCCGCGGGGCAGGTCCAACTCGACGTCTACGGCGAGGTACTCGACTCCTTGTATCAGGCGCGAAAAAAGGGCCTTCCGGAATCCGTGCCCGCCTGGAGTCTGCAAAAAGCCCTGGTCGGACACTTGGAAAAGATTTGGGCTCTTCCCGATGATGGAATCTGGGAGATACGCGGGCCGCGCCGCCACTTTGTTCATTCAAAGGTGATGGCCTGGGTCGCGGTCGATCGTGCTGTCCGAACCATGGAAGAGTTCGGCGAAGAAGGTCCCTTGGAGCGGTGGACAAGACTCCGCTCCGAAATCCACGACGAGGTCTGCCGCCTTGGATTCAGCCGCGATTTGAATTCTTTCGTACAGTATTTCGGCAGCAAGGAACTGGATGCGAGTCTTCTCATGCTGCCGCTAGTAGGATTCCTCCCCGTCGATGATCCGCGAATCAAAGGCACCATCGCCGCGATCGAAAAGGGTTTGCTGAAGGACGGCTACGTTGCGCGTTACAACACAAATTCCAAAGTCGATGGAGTGGGAGGCAGCGAGGGAGCCTTTCTAGCTTGCAGTTTCTGGCTTGTCGATTGTTACGTGCTGCAGGGCCGGGGGAAGGAAGCCCGCGAAATGTTCGAAGGGCTGCTTGCTATCCGAAACGACGTCGGGCTGCTGGCGGAGGAGTACGATCCGAAAGAGAAGCGGCTCCTAGGGAATTTCCCGCAAGCGTTTTCGCATTTGGCATTGGTCAATAGCGCGTACAATCTGAACCATGCCGCGGCGGAGCATCACAAACCTGCGAGGCACCGCGCCAGCCGCCGATAAAACGCAAGGAGGAAGAATAATGCGGACGTACGAACAGGACTACGCGGGGTGGGCGCAAGACACGGCGAAAGCCATCGAGGAAGGCCGCTGGGCGGAAATCGATCGTGCTGCGCTCGCAGACGAGGTGTTGGACGTGAGCAAAAGTGATCGGCGCGCGATTGTGGGCATGTTCGAAGTGTTACTGGTTCACTTGCTCAAACGCCGTTATCAGCCGGACAGAGAAACCCGGAGTTGGGAGTACTCCATCGCCGTTCAGCGTCTGCACTTAGCCGAACGGTTCGAGGAAAGCCCGAGCCTGCGTGCGCAAGCGACAGCGCTTCTCCGGACGGCCTACAAAGCGGCACGGCTTGAGGCGGCGAACGATACCGGCCTGGACGTAACCACGTTTCCCGAGACCTGCGAGTGGATGATAGACGAGGTCTTAGGCTCCTAAGAGGATGCTCAGCGGAGCGGATTCTTCAAAACTGGTTCAGTCCCGTAACGGCAACCGGACAGTCTGTCCGGTGCGTGCCGACTGTCGCGCCGCATCCAGGATTTCGCTTACGACCACATTCGTTGCAAGCGACGACGGGCTGCCATCCTCCTGAATTTCACCACGGATCACGGCGGCAAGATAGTGAAGAGGATCGTCATACGGCGCGGGCACCGCGGCCGCCTGTGAAGTCCGGGCTTCTGCTTCGCCTTCTTTGCGCAGTTCTACACCGTCTCGCTTGATAGTTTTTATGTAGCCGGTCCTACCATACACGTCCATGTTCTTCACGTCGAACGGCCAGTTCCACGAGCCCTGAAGAATCGCGATCGCGCCTTTGTAAGTGAGCAGGACGTCGGCTTCGTCGTCTACTTTCGGATAAACATCGGGTTGCAAATGCTCAGTGACGGCTGTGACAGAATCGGGTGCCTGGCCCGACATCAACCAGGTCATCAAATCCGCCCCGTAGCAGCCGAAATCGTAGAGCGCTCCAGCGCCGTTTAACCTCGGATCGGTAAGCCAGGCGAAAAACTCAGGTTGCACGTGAATGAGCTTGGGTCCCCGGTGACCGTCTCGGACAACGACCTTGCGGATTTCACCAATCCCGTTACCATTCGAAACAAGATCGTGTGCCGCCTTATTGCTCGCGTACCAGGTGGTCTCGTAATCAACCAGGACGTGCACGCGATTGGTTTTCGCTGCGTTGGCGATCGCAAGCGCATCTTTGTAAGAGACCGCCATCGGCTTCTCCATCATCACGTGAACTCCGTGGCGTGCGCACTCCTCGACGGCGGCCGTGTGACCGAATGTAGACGTGAACACGAGCGCAGCGTCCGGATGAACCTTCGCGATCATATCCGTGATATTCGCGAAGTAAAGATCCGTGGATAGATGCAATC
>JALYVD010000242.1 GCA_030853405.1 Acidobacteriota bacterium
CTTCTGGGCCGCAAGGACTTGATTGCCACGGCAGCCAGCACCAACAACCCGTTCGACGAAGGGGTTGGCCGGGGAATGAAAGTGGCAAAAGAACAGATCGTGGGAATGGTGGCGGCTGTCGATTGGATTCTTAGTCAATCGGATGAATCACTGACTGCCGAGTTCCAAAGCAGGGCCGACCGCATTTGCGCCGAGCTCAAGAACATCCCGACTTTGAAGCCAACTATCTTCACGCCCGCCGCCGCCAATCACGTGCCGCATCTTTTACTCAGGTACGATCAAGGGCGCATTAAAGTGAAGCCCATTGAAGTGGCGCGCCAACTACGGGAGGGCACACCGAGTATCGAACTGAATCCTGCTACAGGCAGCACACACGCCTCCGCCGGTTTGCCCTCGGATGAGAACACGATTGTCGTAGGTGTTTGGATGTTAGAGCCCGGCGAGGATGTAATCGTGGGCCGGCGTCTCCGCGAGGTTCTGTCATCGGCTCTGAGCGCGTAACAAAAACAGAGAAAGACCTTTCATCGGGGCGATTACTCTTCGATTGGAAGGCGATATGATATGCCAGCATGATCCTTCCTCGCACGCTGGTCTCGCTGGCGCTCCTCTGTAGCGCATATCCGCTTTCCGCTGGGCTCTTGGATCGCGATCATCCGATCGTCAACGCCTATTACCCGCAGTGGAAAGTCTACAGCGGGTTCACTATTAAGAACGTCGATACGAGTGGCGCCGCCCGGCGCCTGGATGTTCTGACTTATGCCTTCGTCAACGTGGGCACGAATGCACAAGGTCAATACGAATGCACATCGTTCGATTCGTGGGCGGACAACGGAACCGGATACGCCGCCACGCCCAACACGAGTGTTGACGGCAAGAGTCTTCCCAGTAACGGACTCACCGGAAATTTCGGTCAACTGCTCTTGCTGAAACAGAAATATCCCGATCTAAAAATCGTCATCTCTATCGGGGGCGCCAGCATGCCTCCACAGGCCTTTGCCGCCGTCGCCGCGACGCCCGCCAGCAGACGGCACTTTGCGCAGTCGTGCATAGCCGACTACATACAAGGTCACTTTACCGGCGCCTTTGGCCAGACTCCGAACCAATGGGAATCGGGCAGACAAGCCCAAGGTCCTCCGGGACCGGCTGTGCCCGATACACCAGGGCTGTTCGATGGAATCGAGATCGATTGGGAGTATCCGACTGCCGTTGATAGAGGGAACTTTACCGCGCTCATGAAGGAATTTCGCACGCAGTTGGACAGCCTTCGCAGGAACAGATATATCCTCACCTACGACGCTCCCGCCGGTGAGCAAAACTTTTCAAATATCGATATAGGCGGGATTGATCATTACGTGACCTACGTTGACCTGATGACATACGACTATGCCGGCCCATGGCAGAATCAAACGGGCTTTGTCGCTCCGCTTCGACGAACCGAATACGATCCCGACGGCACACTGAACATTTCTTATACGGTTAACTCCTACATCGCGAACGGCGCACAACCCGAGAAGATTCTGCTCGGTATTCCGCTATACGGTTACGGTTGGAAGTTGACCTCACCGTCCAGCCGAGAGGGCCAGTTCGAACCCGCAACACCGCTCCTCGCTCCCGGCAATCCCGATCCTGTAAACACCGAAGGGTTCAAGTACATCAAGACTACTGTTGAACCTGTCTCACAGTTCTTCCGTGACAATACGACCAATTACGGCGACACGAAAACTCCCTGGCTGTTCGACGGCACAACGTTTTGGAGCTTCGACGACGAAGTATCGATTCATCAGAAGATGAATTTTGCACTGAGCAAATCTCTAGGTGGCGCATTTGCCTGGGACCTCAGTGGAGACTTACCCGACGGCGATTTGATGCGCTCGATCTACACGGGACTGAACCGCTTACCGCTCTGGTGATATTGTTCGTTGCAGGGAAGATCATGTTCAACAAGAATCAAACGAGCATAGGCCGACGCGGTCTCTTAAAGACGTCGGCGGCGATGCTAGGCGGTGCGCTGTTGGGAGGGAAGAGCAAAGCCGAGCAGGCGCCCGCCATTCGAAATGTAAATACAAATTCGAGTCCATCGACCCTGAAGATAACGGATCTTCGAGTTGCCACGATAAAGAAACCCGGGCCGAGCCCCTGCAGCATTGTCCGGATCGATACGAACCAGGGAGTTTATGGGCTCGGTGAGGTTCGCGACCTTTCAAGTCCAACTTACGCACTGTTTCTAAAGAGCCGCATTCTCAATGAGAATCCGCTGAACATCACTTTTCTCTTCGAGAAGATTAAACAGTTCGGCGGCGACTCACGGCAGGCTGGTGGAGTTGTCGCGATTGAAGAGGCGCTCTGGGATATCGCGGGCAAAGTGTACGGAGTGCCGATTTACCAGATGCTAGGCGGAAAATTCCGCGACAAGGTTCGCATTTACGCTGATACCGAGGAGTCAAAGGACATCAAAGTTTACGCACAGCGCCTGAAAGCCCGTAAGGAGGAGATGGGCATCACGTGGCTTAAGATGGACCTCGGAATCAACATGGTCGAAGATACTCCTGGTACCGTGACTCGTCCTGCTGGGCTGAGCCGGTGGGAGTCTAATCAACTGCGACACCCGTTTATAGCGACGGAGGTGACAGATAAAGGAATCGATATGCTCTGCGCGTATGTCGCGGCTATTCGCGAAGCGGTTGGAATGGAGATCCCGCTTTCCATGGATCACCTCGGCCACATCGGCGTGAATTCCGTCATACGCCTCGGCAAAGCGTACGAGAAATTTAACCTCTCGTGGATGGAAGATGTGATTCCCTGGCAATACACGGATTTGTTGAAACACATCACGGACGAAAGCCCCACGCCGATACTCACCGGCGAAGATATTTACTTGAAAGAAGGCTTCGTCAACTTATGCAAAAATCACGCGGTCAGTAAGATTCATCCGGATATTTCAACGTCGGGCGGAATCTTGGAGACACATAAGATTGGCGAAATGGCCATGGAATACGGCGTTCCCATGGCGATGCACTACGCGGGTCTTCCGATTGGCGCCTACGCCAGCGTTCATTGCGCCGCGGCTACGGAGAATTTTCTCGCTTGCGAGAATCATGCGCTGGATGTTCCGTGGTGGCAGGACCTGGTGGAAGGCGTCGAGAAACCTATCATCAATAAAGGCTTTATCACAGTTCCGGATAAGCCCGGTTTGGGCGTTACGTTGAACGACGAGGCCATGAAGCAGCATCTTGTGCCTGGAACGGGTTACTTCGAGCCTACTCCTCAGTGGGACAAGGAACACTCGGTGGACCGGCTTTGGAGCATGGCGCCCAGAGCAGTTGCAAAGATGGGTTGAGAGTGCGGTTTTCCTCTTCTGCCGCCCCTGAACCCTAGCTAAACGGCTCCTTTGCCGCGCGGATTGTCTTGTAGAAACCGCTTCGAGGCAGTCCGCGAATGTGCGCTGGTATAAGCAAGAACCATGTCATTTTTGTCCCGCCGCAATTTCATCAAAACATCGGCGATTACCGCTGGGACTCCGCTGGCAGGTGATGAACGGACCGTGCAGAAAATCGCATCAAAACAATCTGATCGTGATTACTGGATCGCCGTGCTCATTCGCCTGGCTCATCCCGTTCTTTCCTCCCTCAGTCAGAAGAAATTGAAAGCCACCATGCCAGTGGAGGCGCCACACAACAACGTCTCCGACCGAGCCCAGTATACTTACCTGGAGGCACTCGGACGTCTGCTGGCGGGAATTGCTCCGTGGCTCGAATCCGGCGACAGCACGGCGTCTGAAGGAGAGTTCCGCAAGCGTTACTGTGAACTTGCCCGCCAGGCGATAACCGCCGCTGTCGATCCGTCATCTCCCGATTACATGAACTTCACAACGGGCTCACAACCCGTTGTCGATGCCGCTTTCCTGGCTTTAGGAGTGTTGCGCGCTCCCAAAGAGCTTTGGGAGAAACTAGACCGCAACACGCAGAGGCAGCTCGTGGAGGCCCTTCGCTCGACTCGCGTGATTCGTCCCGGCTTTAACAATTGGCTGCTATTCAGTGCGACAATTGAGGCTTTCCTCTGCTATGCCGGTGAGCAGTGGGACGCCATGCGCGTTGATTACGCAATCCGTCAGCACGAAGAGTGGTACAAGGGCGACGGCGTGTACGGCGATGGGCCACAATTTCATTGGGATTACTACAACAGCTTCGTTATTCACCCAATGTTGATCGAAGTGATCGAGACGGTTTCCAGACGATGGAAGGCTTGGGAAGCACTTGAACCTGCGATTCTGACTCGCGCTCAACGTTACGCCGCCATACAGGAACGCTTGATCGGTCCCGATGGAAGCTATCCCGCTATCGGCCGATCACTCGCGTATCGTTTTGGCGCTTTTCATTTGCTGGCTACTATGGCGCTTCGCAGGCAACTTCCTACCGGTGTCAAACCGGAGCAAGTGCGTATGGCGTTAACCGCTGTGATCCGCCGGATGATCGAAGCGCCTGGAACATTCGATGAACATGGCTGGCTGACGGTGGGATTCTGTGGTCATCAGCCCTCCATAGGTGAAACGTATATTTCCACGGGCAGTCTTTACCTCTGTTCTACGGGATTGCTGCCCCTCGGATTACCCCGGACGGATCCTTTCTGGAGTGCTGCGCCACAACCCTGGACATCTCAGAAAATCTGGAACGGCCAGGATGTCCCAACCGATCACGCGATCTGACCGGGAAGTCTACAACTTAAGCTGAGTTATGGATTTTAGTACGCTCGGCATCGCAATGGGATCGGCATGGCTTTCAGGTATCAACCTGTACGCGACCGTTCTCACCCTCGGATTGCTCCAGAGATTCCAGTTGGCTCACCTTCCTGGTGACCTCGCCTATTTGGGACATACCTGGATACTGATTGCCGCTGGAGTTCTTTACTCAGTTCAATTCGTCGCTGACAAGATACCCGTTGTAGACTCGGCGTGGGATGTGGTGCATACCTTCATCCGCGTACCTGCGGGCGCCGTCTTGGCGGCAACCGCCTTCGCCCATTTCGATCCGCAAGTCCGGCTACTGGCTTTGCTTCTCGGCGGAGGGATCGCGCTAACGTCTCATGGCGCAAAGACGGCAACCCGGCTTGCCGCTAACACTTCGCCCGAGCCGTTTTCCAACTGGGGCTTGAGCATCCTCGGTGATGTCACTTCATTCCTCGGCAGTCTCCTGATGGTCTTCCATCCTGTAGTAGCCGCCGCCCTCGTTCTGGTTGCGGTGATTGTATCGGTGATCTTCTTCCGCTGGATGCTACGGGCCATGGCCAGACTCTTCAGAAATCGTGTTAGTTCCCGCCAACCTACTTATAACCGTTGACAAACGCTCGTTGCCGTGATGATATCTTCTTACCATTTCTAAATCAAGAATTGGGAGGAACTCCGGTGCAACGTCGTTTTCTCATCTTTCTACTTGCGTTTAGCTGCCGCGGGACTTCGTACGCTCAACTGGCAAATACGACGTCGCTGGTCGGGAGCGTTAGCGATAGCGCGGGGGCTGCCATGGCGGGTGTTTCCATCACCGCCGTTAACGCCGCCACCAAGGATACATACACGGCAACGACGAATTCCGATGGAAATTACACCATCCAGTTCGCCAAGATCGGCAGTTATGACATTACTGCGAAGATGCCCGGCTTTGAGGTAATCACAAAGAACGGAATTACGCTTGATTACAATCAAACCGCTCGAACCGACTTCACGATGGCAGTTGGGCAATTGAACCAACACATCGAAGTGAACGCGGCAACGCCGCCGATTTCGACGGATGACGCCAGCGTGAAAGAGGTAGTTGGACAGCGGCAAGTGGCGGATCTACCGTTGAACGGGCGTGACGCACTACAGCTTGCGGCCACAGCGCCGGGGGTTTTACCCGGCCAAAAATCCGCGAACGGAGTTCCTCCGGGCGAAGACTTCATCGGTGCGGGCACTCGCGAGATTCAGAACAGCGTTTCGCTCGATGGGATATCTATTATGAATAATCTCATCACCACCACTCCGTATCATCCTTCCGTTGACGCGATTGCGGAGTTCGAGGTTCAAAGCGGGACCTATTCCGCTCAGTATGGATCGTATCTGGGAGCTCACCTTAACCTGATCACGAAAAATGGAACGAATCAGCTGCATGGCGCCGTATACGAATTCTTCCGAAACGATGCCCTTGACGCCCGGAACTTTTTTCTCACGCCGACTTCGCCCAAAGCGCCTCTGCGCCAAAATCAATTTGGTTTTGAACTCGGTGGCCCCGTGTTCATTCCGAAGCTCTATGACGGGCGTAATAGAACCTTCTTCATGGTTGACTATGAGGGTCTGCGACTGGTGAAGCAAGTGACCTCCCTCGATACGGTGCTGACGCCGCAAATGCGCCTGGGAGATTTTTCGCAGTATTCGAAGCCGATTATCAATCCGGTTACCGGACAGCGCTACGGAGGCAACCTTATTCCCCAAGGTCAACTGTCTCAACAGGCGTTGAGTGCCTTGCAGTACATGCCGCTCCCAAATCTGCCGGGCATCACGAACAACCTTGAGGCGAGTTATCCCAACAACGATCACTACAATCAGACCGTTGATCGCATCGATCAAAACATTGGAAACAACATCCGGTTGTTCTACAGGTACGCGTGGCAGAACGAGCAATTCCTCACCGGCGCAACCAGTCCTTACAATGCTACATATATCCCTGTATCGACCCGCAACTGGGTGTTTGGCTATACGCAGACCCTGAGCCCCACGATGGTGAACGATTTTCGTATCGGGCGTCAGAACCTCAGTACTAACGCATTGAACTACTGGTCGGCGAATAACCTGAAAGACGCCGGCACCAAGCTGGGAATTCCTGGCTTTACGGGAGATACATCGTTCAACGACCCCGGCATTCCAGTGTTTAGTATCAGCGGATTTATGACGCTCGGCAATGCTAGTACGAACTGGATTCAGCAGGATACGACGTGGCAAGGGACGGACTCGTTCACTTGGACGCGCGGCAAGCACACCATCATTGGCGGAGCTGAACTGCGGAAGCTGATTACTTCGCGTGCCGCAGTAAATAATCCGGATGGTGCATTCAACTTTGCAAATACGCCTGCAATTACCGGCTTCGCCGCTGCGGATTTTATCTTAGGCTACGCACAAAGCGATCAGTCACCCGGGCCCGAAATTCGAAACAAGGTTGCGGAATGGCGCGACGGATTTTTCATCGTCGATAACTGGCAAGCATCCAAGAAGTTGACTCTAAACCTGGGTCTCAGATATGAATTGCCCACCGTGCCCTATACGGTGAACGGCTACGCGACGATTTTGAACCCGCAGCAGACTGCCTTGATTCCGTCCAACCCGCCCCAAGCTGGTTTTAAGTTTATAAATCCAAACCACAAAGACGTTGCACCCCGGATCGGCTTGGCCTACCGCATCACGGAGAAAACCGTCTTCAGGGCAGGTTACGGGATTTACTACAACCCGAACCAGACCAACACGTTTACGTTTCTTGCTAACAATCCGCCCTTTAGCACTGTCACCACGTTCAATTCAGTGGTCAGCACAACGTCATTGCTCAATCTAGGTCAGGTTGTAAGTCTGACTAATCCAACGCCGTCCAGTCTCGCCCACAAGGCTGCGTTATCGAATGTCTCAATCATTACCCCAAATCCCAATCTTCCCACCGAATACATGAACCAGTGGAGCGCCGATCTGGAGCGAACTGTGTGGACGAACGCCGCGTTGGACGTCCAATATCTTGGTTCGCACAGTACGCACCTGGATCGAAGTTATTACAACAACACGCCGCAGCCAGGGCCCGGATCAGTAAGTTCGAGGCGGCCGAATCAACTCTTTGGTGATATCCGAACTATTCAAAACGACGAAGAGGCAAACTACAACGGTTTAAGCGTGGTACTGCGGCAACGCTTGAACCACGGCCTCTCTATGCTGGCTTCCTACACCTGGTCGCATGACCTGGATGTAACGACGGACTCTAATGGGGGAGGCGCTCCCATGAACCCGTACAACTGGCACGCCGATTACGGTAATTCCAACTGGGATGTCCGGCACCGATTTGTCGCGAGCTTCAACTACGACTTGCCGTTCTTCCGTTCGGCCTCTAACGGATTTG
>JALYVD010000244.1 GCA_030853405.1 Acidobacteriota bacterium
TCGCGTCCTCTGTTGATCGGCCCCGGATGCATAACGATGACGTGGCTTTTAGCAAGTTGAATGTGCTCCGGGCGCAGGCCATAGAATTGAAAATATTCGTTAGCGCTGAACGGCGGTTCGTGCTGCCGTTCAAGCTGAACGCGCAGCATCATAATGACATCGACGCCGCGAATCGCCTCCTCCATGTTGTTCGTGAGTTCGATGCCCGGAGCAATCCGTCCAATCTCGGGTGGAAGCAGCGGCGCAGGTCCGCAGAGGACGATCTGAACTCCAAACTTCGAAAGCAGAAAGACGTTCGACCGCGCCACCCGGCTGTGGGCTATATCGCCAATGATGGCGACGCGCAAGCCTTCGAGCGCGGGACGACGGTCTAAAATCGTCCTCGCGTCGAGCAGCGCTTGCGTCGGATGCTCGTGCGTTCCATCTCCCGCATTCACAATGGGTATCGGCAGATAGCGCGACAGAAAATGCGGAGCCCCGGATGCCGAGTGGCGCATCACAATTGCGTCCGGCCGCATGGCGCCAAGCGTATTCAAGGTATCGACCAGCGACTCGCCTTTCGAGACGCTCGATGAAGAGGCCGTGATCGAGAGCGTATCCGCCCCAAGGCGTTTCGCCGCTATCTCAAAGCTGGTGCGCGTACGTGTTGAGGCTTCAAAGAACAGATTGACAACCGTACGGCCGCGCAGGATTTCGAACCGCTTGAACGGTTCTCCAGGGGGCGGCTGAAAATCTTTGCTGCGTAGCAAGATAGACTCGACATCCTGGCGCGTTAAGGATTCGATATCGAGAAGACCCGCACTCATTCCTCGACCACTTCTACGAGCAGCACCTTCTCCTGGGCGTCGATCTCCTGAAACTTTACTTCGATAATCTCATTGGTTCCGGTCTGCACCATTCGGCCCACGTAGCGAGCCTCAATCGGGAGCTCGCGATGCCCGCGGTCAATCAGTACGAGCAACTGAACGCGAGAGGGCCTACCGTGATCGAACAAAGCATCGAGCGCGGAGCGGATCGTCCGGCCTGTATATAGAACGTCGTCCATCAGCACTATGTCTTTGCCGGTAACGCTAAAATCGATCTGCTTTGCATTCAACACCGGCCTCTCCGAAATCGTAGAGAGATCGTCGCGGTACAGGCTGATGTCGAGAATGCCAACGGGAACTTTGATCTTTTCGAGACTCTCGATCTTCGCCGCGAGACGTTCCGCAAGCGGCACACCGCGCCGTTTGATGCCTACGAACGCGAGGCGGCCGATGTCTGAGGTCTTTTCCAAAATCTCGTGCGCAAGACGGACCAGTGTACGGTCAATCTCGGACGCACTCATGAGCTGCTTTTTTTCGCGAACAGTGGGCATGAGGTTACGATGCTACTGAGGGCAGGTTATCACGCGGTCAGTCTTTCAGCCGCGCCCGAATTTTTCGCGCTAGCTTTTCGATTTCTTCGGTTTTCTTCACCGTCGAAAGCGGAACCACGTAGTTGCCGGCTTTCTGTAATTCGTCCCGGATCTCTTGCGACAAACTGACCAGTTTCGCTGCATCTTTCAGCGATTGTTCGTGTTCGGATTTCGCAATCGCATCCCTCTGTGACTTCCCATTCGGAAGTTTGGCATCAGGATCGGCGCTCGGAATTGGAAGCGTTCGCTGCTGTTGCGGATCGTCCTGTCCGTCTTGGGCCGGCGCCATGGGAAATGTCGAGCCAATCATCGAAGCGATTGCAGTCCGGCGAGTTGGGCCCATACGGTTGCTATGATAAGCCACTATGGTCTCGAAAAATGCGCGCAGGAGCCGCGCCGCATGGAGGTAGGAGTCGGCATCATCGGTTTAGGCAATGTAGGCCAGGGCACGCTGCAGATCCTGGTTGAAAACGCCTCGTCCATTCGTGAGAAACTTGGCTTTCCGTTAAAAATCAAAGCTGTTTGCAGCCGCTCGGTGCAGCAGAAGGCGCTTCCCGGTTTAAGCGAAGACGTCGTACGCACAACCGATTGGAAGAATGTTGTTTGCGATCCCGAAGTGGAAGTGATAGTGGAGGCAATCGGCGGTACAGGCACCGCACGCCACGTCATCGAAGAGGCTCTGCGCGAGGGGAAATCGGTCGTCACAGCCAATAAAGAGTTGATGGCGCTATGCGGAGCCGATTTGTGGAATACCGCAAATCAGAAAGGCGTCAACCTTGCGATGGAGGCGAGCGTTGCCGGCGGAATTCCCATTCACACGGTTTTGCGCGAAGGGATTGCCGGCGATCGCGTTGTTGAACTGTACGGAATTCTCAACGGCACGAGCAATTTCATCTTGACGGAGATCGAAAAAAGCAACGCCGCTTTTCAATCCGTTCTCGCCGAAGCTCAGCAACTGGGATACGCCGAAGCCGATCCCTCGGCCGACGTCGATGGGCTGGATGCCCGCTCGAAACTTGCCATCCTCGCAGCTCTTGCCTTCGGTGAACGGTTGACGCCAGAGGATATTTACGCGGAAGGCATTCGCCGCATCATGCCCGTCGATTTCGCTTATGCGCATCAACTGAAACACACGATCCGTTTGCTGTGCGTAGCGCGTGAGACGACGCAAGGCCTGCTGCTCTCGGTTCGTCCTAGTCTGATTCCGCAAGCGGCTATTCTCGCGCAGGTCAAAGGCGCCTACAACGCCATCTGGATTCGCGGAACTTACGGAGAAGATACGTTTTACTATGGCCGCGGGGCGGGCTCAAAACCGACCGGCGTAGCTATCGTGAGCGATCTAATGCGTGTGGCCCGGGAAATTCGTTTTGGCAGTCCCGAGCGCGTTAGCCCCTTCGCCCACGAACGTTTGGGAGTTTACAAACCGCTGCCGATCAGCACGCACAAGTCACCGTACTATCTGCGTTTCCGGGTCGAGGATAAGGCGGGCATTATCGCAACACTCGCAACCATACTCGCGAAGCATCAAATCGGAATCGATGCGGTTCTTCAGCTTCCGTCCGAGAACTGGCGCGATTTGCCGTTTGTGGTGACGACGGAACCGGCGCTGGAACAATCGATCCGGGATGCTGTCGTCGAGATTCGCGGCGCGGATTTCCTGATTGAACCACCGTTTGCAATGCCTATGGAACGCGGTTTTTGACGTAGTGGGTACGACACGATCTAGCGTGTTACGATTGCAAAAGACCCACCTAAACCCGGAGAGGTGGCTGAGTGGTCGAAAGCAGCGGTTTGCTAAACCGTCGTAGGGTCAAAAACTCTACCGGGGGTTCGAATCCCCCCCTCTCCGCCAGTAAGTTTTTCCACACTTACACCCTCAACAGCAATTTCGTCGTGCGCGGTTGTACAACGAAGAATGCCTCGAGTCTTCAATCCGCCGTTACCGTCACGACTGCAAAGCTGCGAATCCTGAAACTCGACGATGGATCAGGAAGGCTTGGTTCGGGGCCTCACGAACGGGCCGCACTCGACCGCCGCAAACGATCCCGGCGTGGCCGCATCGACCGCAGCAACGATCTTGGCAACATATGGCTCAATCACGGGCCAGCTTACGGCGGAGAGCGAAACTAGCGCAATCTTCCGACCGCGCATGTTCTGTTCATGGTGCAATGTTTTGTCACCGGTTATCAGAGCGTCAAAGCCGCCGTTCTCTGCTGCGTCAAGAAGCTTGCCGTTTTTCAGACCGGCGTATCCGGCATAAGCAGCCGTGACAGTTTCATGATGGGTGAGGTGATACCGCAGCGTATGCGGCATGTTCTCGTCCAGTAACAGCTTCACGGCGTCAACGGATGTCTGTGGGCGAAGGCGCGGATCGCGCGAATCGCATCGACCGAAAGCGTCGGGAAATCCGCGTGGGTCTGCTCAGGCGTCCTGCCATATTCTTCCTCGGTAATAACTGTCTCGGGCTCGATTCGAGTGCCTTTGATCACAGGCCGGCCACCCATTTTTCCAGCCACCCGCTCCACGAGGGCGCATTCGGTCCAGTCCATTTGTATATTCTTGCCCATCGCCCGATCCTGCTCTACATTTTCGCGCACTTCAAGAAAGGACCTGAGATTCCCCTCTCCGCCAGAATCAACTCTTTGTTATCCTCGGAAGTTAAAGCACAGTAGAGGTTCCCATGTCTGGACATAGTAAATGGGCCACAATAAAGCACAAAAAAGCGGCCCTGGACTCCAAGCGCGGTAAGGTCTTCACGCGCCTCATCAAAGAAATCATGATCGCGGCGCGCGGAGGTGGAGGCGATGTGGACGCGAATCCTCGTCTTCGGACCGCAGTCCTCGCCGCCAAGAACGTCAGCATGCCCGCCGACAATATCAAGCGTGCCGTTATGCGCGGCACGGGTGAACTGGAAGGCGGCCAGATCGACGAAATTCTCTACGAAGGTTATGGTCCGGGTGGGGCGGCCGTCCTGGTCAATACCGCGACCGATAACCGGAACCGTACAGTAAGCGAGATACGCCACATTTTTTCAAAGAACGGCGGTAACCTCGGCGAACAGGGCAGCGTGGGTTGGATGTTCGACCGAAAGAGCCAGGTCATCGTCGATGGTGAAAAGGCGACGGAAGATCAGCTGATGGATCTGCTACTTGACGCGGGCGCCGACGACATCCGCGATCAGGGCGGGGCCTGGGAAATTCTCTCGGCTCCCGAAGCGCACGACGCCGTTCTGCACGCACTGGAGAAGGCAGGCATTCCACACGAGTCCGCAGAAATCGCCATGGTGCCGAAGAACACAATCAAGCTTGAGGGCAAGAACGCCAGCGCCATGCAACGGCTGTACGACGTTCTCGATGAGCACGATGACGTTCAGAGCGTCTACGGCAACTACGAAATCGATGAGGCGGAAGTAGAAGCGCTGGCCTAGGTGATGTATCACCTGGCAGTCACGCGATGCGGATAGTTGGAATCGACTGCGGGACCGAGATAACTGGCTTCGGTGTCATTGACACGGACGGCCGGCGGCATCAACTAGTTACGGCTGGCGTGCTTCGAACCAAGGCTAGCGATGCGCTCGAAAAGCGGCTCAAATTCATCGCAGCTGGATTGCGCGAAGTGATCGAGAACTTCGCCCCGCACTCGGTTGCCGTTGAGGACGTGTTCTACTCCGTAAACGCCAAATCGGCGCTAAAACTCGCGCACGTTCGAGGTGTTGCTCTCTTAACCGCCGCCGAGGCTAACCTGGATGTCGGGGCATACTCTCCGCTCGAAGTAAAGATGAGCGTCGTCGGCTACGGCCGCGCTGAAAAGCAGCAGGTGCAGATGATGGTACTCTCGCTGCTTGGTGTCACGCAACAGTTCGGCTCATTCGATGCGACCGATGCTTTGGCAGTCGCGATTTGTCATGGCACGCGTTCAAGTTTTCCTTTGCTCGCCGGAGCGCGCCCGTGAAGCTTGCGGCACTAGCGCTTGTTGCCGTATCGGCGTTTGCGGGCGTACCCCGGCTGACCTTCACGAAGAGTTTCCCCGGCAGTATTCCCGCTTATGTGTCACTAACGGTTGATAAAAGCGGATCTCTGCAATACAAGGAATCGTCCATCGATGATCAGCCTCTGAAAGCACAGATGAAAGAAACCGACGCAGCCACACTATTCTCACTGGCTGAAAAGCTCGGATATTTCAAATCGCCGCTGGAATCCGGGTTGAAGGTTGCGAACACCGGCAAGAAAACCTTTCGCTATGAAGACGAGAAAGGCGCGGTTACCGAAGTCGTTTTCAACTACTCGCTCGATGAAACGGCACGGCAACTGCTTGACCGTTTTGAGCAGATCGCCGCGACAGAGCGTGCCTATATCAATCTGGATCAGACATCGCACTTCGACAAACTCGGCGTGAACGACTCCCTGGCAATGATCGAGGCGTTGTGGGTTCGAAAGGAACTCGCCACGCCTGAACAGTTCATTCCGTTGCTGACGCACATTACGGCCCATGAATCGTATATGCATCTGGTGAGGGAGCGGGCGGCGAGATTGAAGGACGAATTCCTCGCGGGTCCCGTGGCTGTTGCCCCGAAATGAAGCGTTCATTCGAACGAGTGATCTGGATTGTGCTGGACAGCGTCGGAATCGGCGCTATGCCGGACGCAGCGGCATACGGCGATGAAGGCAGCGATACGTTGGGGAACATCGCACGCCAGCGGTCTCTCAGCCTGCCCACGTTGACGCGTTTTGGGCTCGCTAACATTCGGCCACTCGCGGGTTTGGAGTCCGTGCAAGAACCCGCTGCCGCATACGGTAAGTGCACGCTCGCATCTCCCGGTAAAGATACAACCACGGGACATTGGGAAATGGCAGGAATCGTTCTTGAGAAGCCGTTTCCTGTTTACCCCAACGGTTTTCCCACGGATGTGATGCAAGCTTTTGAGGCGGCGATCGGGCGCGGAACTCTCGGCAACAAAGCGGCCTCGGGTACCGAAATCATAAAGGAACTTGGCGAAGAACACGTCAGGACGGCCCGTCCGATCGTCTACACATCGGCAGATAGCGTCTTCCAGATCGCGGCGCATGAGAGTATAATTCCGCTCCAGGAACTGTACTCGATCTGTCACACAGCGCGAGAAATCCTGCGCGGTCAGCATGAGGTTGGCCGTGTTATCGCCCGGCCCTTCACGGGCGAACCGGGCCATTTCACTCGAACAAGTAATCGCAAGGACTTTGCCGTCCCGCCGCCCCAGGGCATGCTGCTCGACCGGTTGGCTGAATGTGGAATTCCCGTTCACGCCATAGGCAAGATCTCGGATATCTTCCTGGGCCGCGGTATCACTGATTCCAAAAAGACGAAAGACAACGCCGACGGCATGGCAAGAACAGTTGCAGCGATGCATGACCGGGAGAGCGGACTTATCTTCGTGAACCTTGTGGACTTTGACCAACTCTTCGGGCATAGAAACGATGTAGAAGGCTATGCGGCGGCACTGGAAGCTGTCGATAAATGGCTGCCTTCCTTGCCTCTCGCGACAACTGATCTATTGCTCCTAACGGCCGATCACGGCTGCGATCCAACCGCGCCCTCGACGGATCACTCCCGTGAATACACCCCGTTGCTGGTCTATGGAGACCGTGTAAAGGCGGGCGTGAACCTGGGCACTCGGGCGACTCTCGCCGATGTCGGACAGACGGTGGCGGAAAACTTCGGCACCTCCATAGGCGCTGGAACAAGTTTTCTAAAAGACATTTGGAAAGGACATTGAACTTTATATCGTATGAGAAGGCGCATCGTGGCGGCCAACT
>JALYVD010000262.1 GCA_030853405.1 Acidobacteriota bacterium
GTTGACCGGGTAACGGTCTTCCTCACGGATCAGGACTTTCGTAGCAAAGACTCCACCGGCAAGGTCGAAGTCTCAAAGCACAAAGCAGGCGATGTTGTCTGGGGTACGCCGCTGAGACATACGGAAGAGAACGTCAGCAAAAACCAATTCGAGGTAGTGACTGTCGAGATCAAGAAGTGACATGGTCGCGAGCCCGGACCAGTACCCCTTAACTCGGCAGTGGGATCGTGAACAGGATCAAAACTGAACCATACATACAGTTCTGAGTGGCCACGCACGTGCTCGCATAATGTTTAAAGCCAAACTGTGCCGTATGGGTTGATGTGATGCCACTTGAGGGGAGACAGAGCGCGCAGGTCGATGGCGATGAGCCGTCCCTTCCAGCCTTCCTCTTCAGCGGCTTAACGTGATCGATGTTCATTCTGGCCCAATCCCGTTTGGAGCGCCCGCATAGCTCCCAGACGGGCGAGCTGACGAGGTGCGAATAGCGCTGCCGTCCCCGACGCGGTACGATCATGTGCTTACGCTTTCCTAATGGATGAACTGAAGGAACGGGAGAACAAGCAACTCGATTACCTCCTTGCGGACTTCGTAGCTGCGAAGTCCGAAATGGCACGACGGTCCACTCTTCAGTGGATCATCCTCGGCGGTTATTTCTCCACCCTTGCGTTTGTATTCCAGAAATCTATGAATTCGGGTTTTTCCGGATTGTGGCTCACCGCCCTTTGGATAGTGTCTTTTGGGGCACTCCTGTTTTATGCTCGTGAAGATTTTACAATCAGGCGTCTCGGAAGGGATTTGATCAGGAACAGGATTGCTGCATCGGCAGGCTCGCTGATCAATGTGAACCCGGAAGGATTGCTGCCTTCGGAAAGTCACTATAAAGGCTCAGGAGATCGCCGGGCGCACTGGTATGCCCGATTGTTCAATTGGACGGCTTTTTTTATAGCGCCTCTACTGCTTACGCTGTTGTGCTTTTTTTGGCACTGGAGCCGTATCGACAAACTCGCAGACTTCAGGAGTCTGGCACCATGGGAAGCCATTACTTCCGCCATCTGCGCGGGCACCATCCTCTTCTTACTCTATAGACTTCCTGAAAACGCTAAGGCTAACGGTTAATAGAGGAGAAGACACGAAACGGCCTTTAAAGCACCCTAAGGATTCAAGGATGTGCAGCCAAACCTTTTCGGGGAATGGTGCCTAATGCGCGAATTGGGGCCGCATCGGCAACAGCGGTGAGACTCGCTCACCTCCCTTCCCCACCCCTCACGAAGCAGAAGCCGCGCTCGGCAATCAGCGCCAGGCGAAGGGGAGCCGACCGCATCGAGGCTTGCCAGCGTTTTTGGCTGGCGGGGCGGCGTGCATTCGGCGTGGGGGGAACGCTCCCGCCCCGGCTTTACCTTTTTTTGAGACGGTCAGACCCCAAACTGCCGCAAATGATGGTCGATATGTTTGTACATCAATATCGCCCACTCCTCCGCCGTTATCTTCCCAAAGAAACTATGCGGATTCTTCGTACACCCCGCCGCGCCCTCCGCCGCAAACTTGTCTATCAATCCAGATAACCGCTCTCGTTCCTTGCCCAAGTTCCGTTCGTCCGTCACAAGAAGGCTCTTCGCCGTTGGCGAATTCTTCCGTAGCGGGCCTTCGTTCCGAAACACCATTGGCTTCACCAACCGCCCCATCAGACGCATGGGCAGCGATCCCTTCTCGGGAACCACTTCTCCCAACGCCCACTGCATGCTCGCCGAGCAATGCGCCAGCATCTGAGGCGCCGTCATCTTTCCCCACTGTCTCTCAGTTTGCGGCCCTAATTTTCCCAGTCGAGTCTTCACCTCATTCGCCGCCATTGCATCGAACAAGTTCTTCATGCTCACCGTCTCCTGAATGAAAGAATACGCTACCGACCGGACCGGGCCGCGCCTCCACAAAGGCCAGCAGGCGCAAACATAAAGACTTCTTTTCGTCACGTCTCAAAAATTTACCCTTTGTGCAACGCCGGTTTATCCACTTGGCCGCATAACGCGCAAATAGTAATCTGACTACATTCGCGGATTCGGAGATTCGCGGGGAAGGGTCGCCGACATATCTCCCGAGTGATTCGTAAATTCAAGCGAGTCATAGTTGCGGCTGATGTGCGATCCTGGCAGAAGGCCTTCGGCAGAATCGACACGCGGTTTTCGAGGAAGTGAGTTGCCGAAGCGGGGATGGGGTGCGCTTGTGAACCGTGCAGAAAAGGTGATGCTCGCTGCCATCGCCTTGCTTGTCTTGGGATTGGTCGTCGATTTCGTAGGCGTGTGGCCCGTCTTGACTGCGCATCTTACGGCGGGAAGTTGGGTACCGTCCGCGCTTACCTTATTGGCCGCACTCTTTGTAATCCTGGACTTATGCCTGAAGGCTCGCAACGGCAGCCCGCTTCACTGGAAAGAGGCATTCGAAGTCGCGCTTGCGCTGTTATTCACTTGGATGAGCAGCCTCTTTCTAATAGAAAAGACCGGAGGACATTGAAGAAGCCCCCGGCTTTCGTTGAGTTCGGATCTTGTCCTTCACTTGTCCGTAGAACGCGCGTTGCGTCACTGTGAAGCGTTGACTGTCAAAGGGAAGCATCGCCGACTTCTCGCTCATATGGTTCCTAAGATGGCGTTTATGTTGCGGGGATGCAGGCGCTACGCGCCTATTGCGTGTGCCGGTCGCCTATGTGCGGTGAAGGTCAGGTTGCCAGTCTTTGACTGCACGCTTAATCTGAACGAGCGCGAGATTCTCCTTCAACGCCCGATCCACCAAGTCTGGTAACTCGGCGTCAGAAGCGAACCGCAGCGCCACCAGTTGGGGTGTAGACAGCAGCGTAAATTCCGAGCCCTTACTGAGCCCTTCGAGACGAATGCGCATCTCCAGGCGAATGATGCGGTCCTGGAGGCGAACTGTATAAGCGCGGCTGATCAGAGCCAATACGATCGCGGAAAACGCAAGGGCGATAAGACCAAACACTTCAAGAGATCCGTGGCGGAAAGCTTCAAAGACGAACAGAAGCAGTGCAATGACGGCGGGGAGTCCAGCCACCGGAGTCATGGTCGGGAAGTAAGTGTGGTTAGCAAAGTTCTGTGCCTTCATTTGCTTTCTTTCGTCCGTCCGGTCCTGCCGAGGAACGCGTTGAGATTCTCCAGGGTTCGAGCCGTACCAACATCCACCTGCATCGCCAGGAGGGCATCGCGGTCCTCAATCGACTGACACTCAATCGTCATGGTCAACCTCGTTTTGCCTCCGTCTTCAATGAAGCTCAGTGTAGCGATGGATTCGGGGCTTGACGGAGCCGTGCGGGCAGCGAACACGAGCTCATATGGCGGCGCGATCTTGCGGTACGTACCTGTGAACGGATACTCCATTTTCTTGTCTCCCTGGTGGACCCATCGAAATCCGCCCCCTGGGCGTAGGTCTATTTCGCATATGGCTAGAGGCTTGCCGCCTGGATCCCACCACTGCGCAACGTCCTCGGGCCTTGTCCAAGCTTCGAACACGGCACTCGGAGGGGCATCGAAGATGCGCGTCATGACAATCGAGGTGCTCGTGGGCCGTGCGTCCACGCTAAGTTGTTCGAACGTGTTTTTTCTCTTTCGTACGGTTGTCTTTTGTCTTGTTTTTCAAGTAACCGTCCAGGCTGTCCAGTCTTGACTCCCAGAAACGGCGATACGGTTCCACCCAGTCCGCCACATCCTTGAGCGGAACAGCCGTGAGCTTCCGTGGACGCCGCTGGGCATCGCGGCCCCGCGTGATCAGACCGGCGCGCTCAAGTACCTTGAGGTGCTTGGAAATCGTTGGTTGGCTCAGACCGAATGGTTTCATCAGCTCCGATACGTCCGCGTCTCCGGACGACAGGCGAGCAATAATCGCCCGCCGTGTGGGATCGGCGAGCGCGGAGAAGGTCGATCCAAGTGGATCAACATTCGTATAAATCGCCATTTGGCTATATTGCCACTTAGCAATAGACATTGTCAAGAGACATCGATGGATGCCGTTCGGGGATCACACGCAAGTAGGGCTCTTGCGACGACATCTTTGCATAGCACCAGAAAAACGTCGTAACGTTTACCCTTGCCACTTGATGTTGGCCGGCTATCGGGAAGTCGGCCTGTCCGGCTTGAAGTTGACGGGAAACTCCCGTTGCTGAGAATGTGCCGAGCTCTTTCCGCTGGCCAAATCATGCTTAACGGCGCAGTGACGATCTGAGAATTGCCGGCGAAGCCAAAGAAACGACTATCTACGACTCGTGACATTCGGGAGCCATACTTCATGCGGGTCTCGCCAGACAGCCGCGGGATTGGGTCGCCCCGCCTGACGTGCCGTGGGCAACTGGCGCTGATAACTATTTAGCGCGCTACCGAGATGGCTCGCAGGATGGCCTGTGAATGGGAATGAGTGAGCTTGGGCCTTTGAGCTTCGGCAAGAAGGACCAGGAGATCTTCCCGTGTCGCGAGATTGCGCCGCATCTGGATTACGGGGCGGCGCAAGTCTGCAGCCGGCATAGTCGATCGAACCGGATATTGCGGTTCGGCGGAACGGCATACTCCTCCTTCACCTCGTAAGCGGCATTGTCCTTCAGGCGCGTGACAAAGTAGATCTTTTCCGCGGTCCACTTGCCGAACAGCGCGTAGTCGTTATACCCGCGACCCATCACGACAATCGAGCCGGGGTTAAGCGTGAAGGCCTCGGCCATCTTTACGTCGCTGCGCCGGGCTTCCGGTGATCAGCAGGTAGCGCGGCAGATAATCATCGTGGTCCAGCAGAACGCACGCCCTGACGCCGCCTTTGGCCTTGCGGAATTTGGCCCACGGAAACAGCTCCAGACAAAGTGTGATGGTGGTGGAATCTAGCGACAGCAGCTTGTTTTTGAAACGGAACTTTCTTTTGCGCAGGCCCAGCCCTTTTCGTCCCGGAACCGTTGGAGCGCCATATGAAACAGATCTTCATACAACTTCGCGGGCCGATGTTGGTTGGCGTAGGACAAGGTGGATTTGTTGAGCGCTTTGCCAATCCCGAGATGAACAGGCAGCAGCCGAGGCCGTTGCAGATCTCGCGCAACGAGTCGGCGTGGGCGAGTTGGCAGAATAGCATCGACACTAACTGCGTCCAGCGACCAAAGCCTTTGGCGCAGCGCTTAGCTTTGTGTTTCTTGACCAGCGCGCCGAACTCCGTCGGCAGGAAATGCTGAAGCAGTTGATTGAACAGACTAGCTGCTTGTACCGTGGGAATGCCCTCCTCTTTCGCGATTCGGCCCAGCACCAGCCCGCAGCAAACGAACAGATTCTGCTCTCAATTAATTATCGGAGGGCTTTTTCTTTGGACCGCCTCACCGGGCACTCAACTCGAAACCCGCCTGCCTCCGTCCCCGGTTCTCCCCAACTTCGATACACTGAACCCAGCCCAATGCCAGACCGTTACATAGGTGAACGGAAGCAACGGCGCGGCGGACTGCTGTTTCTGGTCATCCTCGTTCTTGCTCTCCTGTTCTGTTCCCGTTATATAGCTTCCACACTCATCGATTACGCCTGGTGGTCCGAGGTCGGCCAGCTCGATACGTGGATCAACCTGCTCCTCTATGGAACGGTTCCAGTCGTCATCGCCATAATTCTCTTCTGGATCGCGTTCTCACTTTCGTTCAAATTCGGAAATCGTAACAACGATACTCAGCCGCTCTTTGGGTTTCTTAAGCGTTCGCTGGTTTCGCGATTGGCCTATCTGCTGCTTTTCTTCGTCGCGTTGATCGCCGCGAATGCGACCGTTGACAACTGGACGGTAGTCCGCTTCGTCGGCGGTTCCCGGCTACCGCGCCAGGCCGCCGAGTTTATCGATCCCATCTTTGGCAAACCGCTGCATTTCTACTTCTTCGGCCTGCCTTTCTACAACATGCTGTTGCACGTTGTCATAACCGGGGTCGTTGTCTCGCTGATTATCTATTGGTTGGCGTCAAACGCAGAAACACTCGCGGGGCGCATGCCTACGATGACTCCTGGCGGACTGCACTTCGAATATGAAGGCAATCCTTTTCGCGATGCGTTCAGCTCAACCTTCGTCCGGCTCGCCATAGCGGTATTGCTAGCTGGTCTCGCGGCTAAATTCTATTTCAACCGTTACGACATGCTCTTCGACGATCATGGCCCGTTTCTTGTTGGAGTGGATTGGGTTGCGGACCACGTCGCACTTCCGCTGCAGTGGCTAATGATTTTCGGTGCGATTGCGGCGGCGGCTCTGCTCGTTGCACGGCGTGGCATGTGGGCGCTTTTCCTTCTCTTAATCCTTCCCATTCGTTACATCGTTCCCGCCGCGGTTGGGGGACTATATGTGCGCCCGAACGAACTGGCGCTCGAACGACCGTATATCCAGCATCACATCGACGCAACTCGCGCCGCCTACGGGCTAAACCAACGTGTGACGGAGACCAGCTTCGAGGCAGCTCCCCAAATTCCAATCGATTACGCGAAGCACAAATCTTTACTCGATAATGTGCGGCTGTGGGACTGGCGCGCTTTCCACGATACACTCTCGCAGATACAGCCGCTCCGGCCGTACGTGTACATCGATACCGATATCGATCGCTATACGATCGATGGCCAAATGCGCCAGGTACTGCTCTCGGCCCGCGAACTCGATATTCATCAATTAGGCACAGCGGAAAACTGGATCAACTCCCGGCTCATGTACACGCACGGCTACGGACTTGTGATGGCTGAAGCGAACCGCATCACACCCGATGGTCTCCCTTACCTGTTTGTAAAGAACGCGCCGCCGGAAGTCACCACACCTAGCCTCAAATTCACCCAGCCGGAGCTTTACTATGGCGAGATCTCGCATGAGCCCGTGTTTGTCGACACCGCGCAACAGGAGTTTAATTATCCTTCCGGTTCGAAAACCGAATACACGGCCTACAGCGGCAAGGGCGGCTTCCCCATCTCGTCGATCCCGATGCGGCTGGCGGCGGCGATAGACTACGGCGACCCTAACATTCTGCTCACCAGCTATTTGAGCGGTAAGAGCCGAATGATGATTCATCGACCCATACTGCAGCGTCTGTCGACGGTGGCGGGTTTTCTGAAGTGGGATTCCGACCCTTATATCGTTCTCACCGATTCGGGACAGATGGTCTGGATGGCGGACGGCTACATGACATCCGACGCGCACCCGTATTCGCGCGCCCTTGACCTGGGCGACCGTAGCGCTAACTATATCCGCAACTCAGTCAAAGCGACCGTGGACGCCTACACCGGACAGGTGAATCTCTATGTTTTTGACCCTCAGGACGTATTGATCCAGGCTTATTCAAAACTATTCCCCACACTGTTCAAACCTTACTCGGCGATGCCGGCCGACCTCCGCGCCCACACCAGATACCCCGAACTTCTGTTTAGCGCTCAAGCCGAGATTTACCGTACGTTCCATATGCGCGATCCCGAAGCGTTCTACAACCGCGCCGACCTTTGGGACCTCGCGAAGACAGGCTCCAGGCAGGGCGGCGATACAGAAGCCGGTCCCGTTTCGCCCACCTATGTAGTTGCCACGCTTCCCGGCGAGAGCCATGCGGAGTTCATGCTGATCACTCCCTTCACGCCGGCTAACAAAGACAACCTCATCGGCTATATGGCTGCGCGTTGCGATGGGCAGCACCTGGGCGAACTTGTGTTCGAACAACTCTCGAAACAGAACATCGTTTACGGACCGATGCAAATCGACGCCCGCATCAACCAGGACCAGAATATTTCGAAGGATCTTACGCTGTGGAATCAGCAAGGCTCGAAAGTGTTGCGCGGCCAGACGTTGGTGCTGCCGATCGACAACAGCTTCCTCTATGTTGAGCCGATCTACATCCAAGCTTCGCAGGCCAGTATGCCGCAGTTGAAGAAGGTAGCCCTCGGCATGGGCAATACTCTCGCCTACGCCGACACTTACGAACAGGCGCTAACCC
>JALYVD010000263.1 GCA_030853405.1 Acidobacteriota bacterium
CAATCTACAGTCGTTGCGGTATTCCGCTCGGAAACAGATGCGCGAGCCGCAATGGAAGATCTGAAATCAAACGGATTTAGTTCCAATGAAATTTTCATGAGTTCCAATGCTCCGGGGACCGCCAGTACGACAGGGCGGGATATGGAACAGACGGATACTGTTCACCATCACGAAGGCGGAGTGAAGGGATGGTTCAAGTCTCTTTTCGGAAACGAAGATGAACAGAATCACCCGTATGTTGAGGACCGGGGTTACTACGAGAATGCCGTCAACAGCGGAAACTGCTTTCTTACCGTAGATGTTGACGAGCGGAACCTGGACACGGCGGCCGACGTGTTGAACCGCCACTCGCCCATCGATGTTCATCGCGAGTCGGGGGAAGACGTGAACGCGGCCCCAACCAAAACCCGCACCGACACCAGGCAGAACGAAAGCATACGGAACGACACCAAGCAGGCAAATCGGGCGGACGAAGGGAAATCCATCCCGGTCGTCCAGGAGGAGTTAAAGGTCGGCAAGCGCGCGGTGCTGCGTGGCGGCGTGCGGGTGTATTCGCGAGTTATCGACGAACCGGTCGAGGAGAACGTACGGCTTAGAGAAGAGAAGGTAACCGTAGAGCGGACTCCGGCGAACCGCGCCAGCACGGAAGGCGACTTGCGGCCCGGCCAGGAGCGGGTCTTCGAAGTGAAGGAGTACGCGGAAGAGCCCGTTATATCCAAGACTTCGCGCGTCGTCGAGGATGTTCGCATTCGTAAAGACGCGACGGAGAGAACGGAAACGGTCAGAGATACCGTGCGCCGGACGGAAGTAGACGTCGAGAATCTGTCGGATCCCAAGGTGCGAGACACGATGGTTGATGACGTTCGAGGCAACGTTTCGAGGAACGCCGGGGGCCTGGACGACACAGACTTCCGAAACGATTTCTCGCAACGGTATGGAAACTCAGGGGCGAATTACGACACGTACGCGCCCAGCTATCAATACGGCTACGACATGGCGAACGATCCTCGATACCGGGGGCGCAACTTCGATGAAGTAGAGTCCGACTTGCAAACCGATTACGGCAGCCGCTACCCCAATAGCACCTGGGAGCGGATGAAAGATTCCGTCCGGTACGGCTGGAACAAGGTAACTCGCAAGGCCTAAGATGGTTCGCTTATGACTGAGGACAATAGTTCCGAATACGTTGTTCCCGTCGTCAGCGAGGAGCTTCACGCGGACGCTATCCCAGTTGAAACGGGAAGCGTCCGCGTCGTGAAGCGAGTCGAAGGCCACGATGAAGTTCTGCAGCAGGAACTCCACAAGGGACGCGTCGAAGTTAGGCGTATCAAGACGAACCGGGTGGTCGATGGTCCGCAGCAGGTCCAGCGCAACGGAAAAACAATGGTGATCCCGGTGGTTTCCGAGGTGCTGCTGGTTCAAAAACAATGGGTCGTTACGGAGGAGATCCATATTACGCAAATCGAAGAGCGTGAAACCGTGGAGCAGAAGGTTACCGTAAACCGCGAAGTGGCTGAGATTGAACGAGTGGACGAAAACGGGCAGGTAGTCAGCTCCGTTAAAGATTCTCTGAGAGATGAAACCGGGGGATTCAACCGGCCTGTGGCCCGAGAAACGGAAGCTCCTAAACCGGGTAGAAAAGTCTTGTCTCGGTCAGATAGCATGCTGAAGAAGTAAATATTTCCGCCATCTGCGCAAATTTTACTTGCCACAATCCAGATTGCGTGGGATATTGAAGGCATCACTTACAAAGACCTACACAACGATCTCGGTAGCCGCTCGGCCACCGAGCTTTCGATGGCAGTTCAGGCCGTCTTTATGGATGAAGCGCACTTGGTCCAAGCCCTGCGCTACGCTTGGGCGGAGGACGGAACCGTTCTTCTCACATTGGATTGCCACGTCAATGGTGTAGATAAGCCACTCACTTTCGATAAATTGAACGCGGAATTGCGCAATTTATGCCCTTGGCAGCTTGACCACAAAGTAGTCATTGGGCTAAGACATGCACTCGCGGAGGTAGTTACCGTATATCACGCTTTTGAGTGCGCGGCTGAGCAACATCAGACGTTAATGCTGGTTTGCACCCCGCCTGAAGAGTATTTCGAACGCGTCGCGGCGTGACCCGACGGCCTCCCGGCCTTTTTTAGCTGAAAAAATTACCATTTGTCTTGTACTTTTAATGTGTGATGTCGTACGATCATTCAAACACCTGATCTGAGTTATCTAAGGTGGGTCGGCGGCGCGGCGAGTGGGGACTCGTGCGGGTCACTGGAAATGAACGGGGAAAATTGCACGAGTGTGTGGGATTGCGGGCTTCACTCATTGGGGCCGGAGACCTTCTCCGGAAACCATTCGCCGGGCGACACTGACACTGGATCATCGGGGGCCGGATCAGAATGGCTGCTTCGAATCTTCGGACGTTTCGTTAGGGGCGGTTCGGCTAAAGATCATCGACCTGGACGCCGGCGAACAGCCAATCCGCACCGAGGACGGGAATCACGTAGTCGTCTTCAACGGCGAGATCTATAATCACGCGGAACTTCGCGGCGAACTTGAGGCTCTCGGGCACCGCTTCAAAACTCACTGCGATACAGAGGTGGTTTTACGCGCTTTCGTTCAATGGGACGTGGAGTGTTTCTCGCATCTGCGCGGTATGTTTGCCATCGCGTTGTGGGATGTACACCGGCGGCGGCTCGTGTTAGGGCGAGACCGGCTGGGCATTAAACCTCTGTACTACGCCATGCGAAATGGCAACATCTACTTCGGTTCCGAGCTGAAAGCGATCTTCGCCCATGACGGGATTCCACGCAATCTCTGCCGTAAGGCCCTGGGCTATTTCCTTTCACTGAACTACATTCCGGGCCGGTTAACGCTGGTCGAAGGGATTGAAAAGCTGGAGCCTGGCAGCTGGATTGAGTGTTCGAATGGCCGCTTCACCACTGGCCGCTATTGGCAGAATCAATTCCGTCCCGAACAGATAAGTATCGAAGACGCTTGCGAAGAACTGGACGGGCTGCTCTCTCAGTCGGTGCAAGAGCACCTGATGTCGGACGTTCCCGTGGGGATCTGGGCAAGCGGCGGTCTCGATTCCTCCGCGGTTCTGCACTATGCGGCCCAGCATTCCGCCAAACAGCTTCAGACCTTCTCGATTTCTTTCCATGGAAGGAGCTGCGACGAAAGCAAGTACTTCCGGCTCCTCAGCGAGCGCTACGGCACGCGGCATCATGAATTCGACCTAAGCGCGGATTTGGATCTGACGGACGCCATTCATGAGATCGCCTATCACTCGGACGAACCGAGCGCGGACGCGGGGGCGCTTCCGGTCTGGTTCTTATCCCGTTTGACCGCCAAGCAGGTGACGGTAGCGCTGAGCGGGGAGGGAGCCGATGAAATTTTCGGTGGTTACCAGACTTACCTGGCCGATCGATATAGCGCCATGGCACGGCATGCCCCGGATGCTTTGCTTCGCCTCGCCGCCAAATGCACCGGTCTGCTGCCCGTCTCGGACGAGAAGATCGGTCTCGAATATAAACTGAAGCGATTTCTCGCCGGGTCGTTGCTGCCTGGCGATGATGCTCATTTCTTCTGGAACGGGACTTTTTCGCGAGACCGCTGGCCGCAGTTGGCGATTGAAGACGAGACCCAGCCGCTGTCGTCGGTTTTGCAACAACTTTCGGGACTGCCTTCGCGGCGCGATGCCGTAAACCGGTATCTATATATCGATCAGCATTGCTACCTTCCGGACGACATTCTTTACAAATGCGACCGCATGAGCATGGCGCATTCCCTGGAGGTGCGCCCTCCGTTCCTCGACCACCGCATTGTTGAATTCGCCGGGCGTTTGCCTTCTGACCTGAAGCTGCGCGGGAGAAAGACGAAGTACGTACTGCGGGAACTGTTGCGCCGCAAGCTTCCGAAGACGATTCTCAACCGCCGCAAAGAAGGGCTGGACATTCCCGCTCACGAATGGCTTCGGGGGCCGCTAAGGCCGCTGCTGCTGGAGGCGCTAAGTACGGCGTCGGTCCGTGAAGCGGGGCTTTTTGCGCCAGAGCCTGTACAGCGACTGATTGAACAGCATCTTGGCCGGAAAGCTAACATTGGATATCACTTGTGGGGTCTGCTGACACTTCATCTCTGGATGCGCCGCTGGAAGATTCAAACGCAATTCGAAACGGTGCGGGAGCCAAATCCGGTTTTCGCTTCTCTGGCTGGCTAGTCGTTCTTTTCGCGCTAATAATTTTCGGCGGATGCGCGATCAGTCCACCGTCCTTAATGGACGACGTAGATTCAGTGCAGGCGCAGATCGCGCACAACATGCTCTCGTCGGGCGATTGGGTAACGGCGCGCCTGGACGGCGTCAAGTACCTCGAAAAATCACCGCTCTGGTACTGGCTCATTGCCATTTGCTTCAAGATTTTTGGAGTTCACGATTGGGCCGCGCGCATACCGGTCGTGCTCTCCGCAATGCTGCTTTGCTGGGTGACGTATCGATTCGGCCGGTGGGCGTTTTCAAAGGAAGCCGGCACGTATTCAGGAATTGTGGCCGCTTCCTGCGTGGGGATTTTCCTCTTCACGCGCATCCTGATACCCGATGTCTGTCTGACCGCCTTTATCGCGCTGTCGCTTTGGGCGTTCATGCGGGCGATCGACCCGGAGCCCACTTGCTCACGCGCGTGGTTCTGTGACCAGCGTAACGGAACCGCGACCGTAAGGGAGCGGTCTTTCGGTTTCTTCAAAATCCCCTGGGCTTATACGTTCTTCGCGGGAATTGCGATCGGGATGCTTCTCAAGGGGCTAATTGCCGCACTTTTTCCGGTTGGGATCGCTTGCACATACCTGATTGTTACGGGTCAGTGGCGGAACCGCACGGTTTGGGGACGGCTGCATATCTGGACGGGAACGCTGATCGCGATTGCCATCGCAGCGCCATGGCACATCCTCGCGACATTACGGAATCCGCCGTATTTCGTAGCGACGCTGCACAGCGGGCCGGGAGAATACAAAGGCTTCTTCTGGTTCTACTTCGTCAATGAGCACCTGCT
>JALYVD010000272.1 GCA_030853405.1 Acidobacteriota bacterium
CGATGATTCGGACCATGGCCGGGATCATCGGGTTTGGCACAGTGGCAAGTCGGCTTACCGCACTTGCCGGAAGTCGTCGTAATCGAGCCGCGCCGGAGATCGCCCAAACCGGCGATCTCGCGTAAGATGTCAGCCTTCTGTCGTTCCAGGAGAGGAAGAGCGTCGGTCATCTAGTGGTAGTGGCCTCCTAATCTGAGCGCATATCAACGCTAAGACACATGCCACAAAAAAGAACCTGCTTCAACTCTTCACTTTCATGTCGCGCACCCCACAAATCTCCGCTGATTGACACTCAAACTCCCGGCACAGTACAATGGCTTTTTAGGTTTGATGCTGAGTAGCAGTGCGTCTACACGCGCGCCTGTGGCCACCCGTAAATTTTCAATAAGGATTTGTAATGCCAAAACGTACATTTCAGCCGAATAATCGTCATCGGGCGAAGACCCATGGTTTCAGGGTTCGCATGAAGACCGCCGATGGCCGGGCTGTGCTGGCGCGAAGACGCGCTAAAGGCCGCCACAAACTGACTGTGAGCGACGAGCGCGCTATTCGCGAAGCGATTTAGTCGCTGCGCTTAATTTGGTCCGCTGTCACTCCCTCAATCAAGGCGACTCCTCCGGTCATCGGATTTCCGTAAGGTTTATCAGACGGGCGTTCGCGTGACAAGCCGTTACTTTGTTGCGTTTTGTTTGCGGACGGAACATGCTAACGAGCCTTCTCATTTCGGATTCACGGTACCCCGCGCCTTGGGCAAGGCCGCAGTGCGCAACCGCTTGAAGCGCCGCATGAGAGAAGCTGTCCGGACCCAGTACGACGTACTTCCTGCAGCTTGGGCGATTGTTTTCAACCCGAGACGGAGCGTTCTCGACGCTTCGTTTGAGGATCTCTGCCGCGAAGTCGGCCGGATACTTGCGCGATGCAAAGAATCCTGATTCTCGCCCTCAAGGGCTACAAAGCGTTTATTTCCCCGCTTCTGCCTTCCCGTTGCCGCTTCCGGCCCACCTGCTCCGAATACATGATGGATGCCGTTACGAAACACGGCGCGATTCGTGGGGTTTGGCTGGGGCTGAAAAGGCTCAGCCGCTGTCATCCTTTTCATCAGGGCGGGTACGACCCCGTCCACTAAACCCGAAATTCCGATATGCCTACAAATCCTCCCAATGGCGCACCGCCCTCCCTGGAAAAACGGCTCCCGATAGCCCTAGGGCTCATGATGCTGGTTCTACTGGTATCTCAATACCTGTTCAAGCCCGCGCCAGGCCCTAGGCCAGTCAAATCGGCGAACGAAGCGGCGGTAGTTAAACTTGCGACGCCTCCGGTTGCCTCCGCCGCGCCACAGGTTCCGATCCCGCCTTCCGCGCCAGGGCAGATTCAAGCTGCGTCCGAGCAGACCACGCAAATCGACACGGACCTTTATCACATCGTCTTCACTAACCGAGGGGCCGTCGTAAAAAGCTGGGTGCTGAAGAAATATCAGGACGAAGCCGGGAAACCGCTGCAACTTATCAACGAACTCGCCTTTAAGAATCAGGCTGGAAACAGCGTCCCGCTACCCTTCGCGATCGGGACTAAGGATCAGAAGCTGGCTTTCGATCCGAATGCAGTCCTGTATCAGACGACGGGGACAGCCGACGGCAGCGGAGTGGAGTACGAATACTCGGACGGCAAGACCACGATTCGGAAATCCTTCCACTTTGGCAAGAACACGTATATTGCCGACGTGAAATCGAGCATTATCGAAGGCGCCACCCTCGTCCCGCACTTTCTTGAATGGCGCGGCGGATTCGGGGATCCAAAAGCCTTCCGCGCTTCGACGACCGAGCATACCGTTCACTACGACGCCGGCACAAGCAAGCTGGTCACGAAAAATCCGAAGGACGCTAAGAACGGACCTGTTACCAGTTCGGGCAACTACACGTTTGCCGGACTGGAAGACAGTTTTTTCGCCGCCGTAGCGCTGCCGCGCGACAACGCCGCCACCGAAGCCCGAACCTATAGCGACGAAGTGAAAGTACCTGGGGAAGAGAAGCCCGTGGCCTACGTCGGCAGCGGAATCTCCACGGGCGCGCAAAACGATTTTTCTCTATTTGTCGGCCCCAAGGATATCGACCTGATGCGGAAGGTCAATCCGAAGCTAGGGCAACTGATCGACTGGGGTTATTTCAGTCTTCTAGCGAAACCGATTTTTTTATGGCTGAACTGGACCAACGACCACTGGACCAACAATTACGGATGGGCCATCGTTCTAGTTACGGTCATCATCAGCGTGGCGCTATTCCCCTTGCGCCTATCGAGCCTGAAATCGGCACGCAAGATGCAACGGCTTCAACCGCAGATTAAAGCCATTAACGACCGATACAAAAACATCAAGATCAATGATCCACGTAAGGCGGAGCAGAATCAGGAGGTCATGGCGCTCTACAAAAAAGAGGGCGTGAACCCGGTGGGCGGCTGCCTTCCGATGATCATCCAGCTTCCGTTTCTGTATGCGTTTTATCGAGTCTTGTATATTGCGATCGAGCTGCGGCACGCGCCCTGGCTGTGGGTTACGGATCTCTCCGCGCCCGAGACTCTGCCGATTCACTTGCTGCCGATCGTGTTGATCATCACGCAGTTCCTGACGCAGAAGATGACCCCGCAGGCCGGCGTAGACCCGAATCAGCAGAAGATGATGATGTTCATGCCGCTGATTTTCGGCTTCATGTTCTACTCGTTCCCGTCCGGGCTTGTACTATACTACTTGACCAGTAACTTGGTAGGAATCCTCCAGCAAGTCATCATCAATAGGTCCATGCCTACGCCTGCTCCAGCCGTAGCGACTGTCACGAAAGCGCCCGTCAAGAAGACCGTAAAAAAGTAAGCGCATGAAATATACCACCGACTCGTTGCGCCCGAAGCTCGATCAGTTCCTGCAGCCTGTTTTGCAGCAGACCCGTTTCGCTCTTACCTACGAATTGCTCTCGCTGCAGAACCCGCATCCGGAAGTAGAAAACCCGGAGGTAACGGTAAAGTTTTCAGGCGACGACGTGGATCTTCTGCTTGCTAACCGCGCCGAGTTGTTGCTTGCGCTAGAGCACCTCGCGATGGAAGCCATCCGGCTGCCGGCTGAAGATCATTCGCTGATTTCGTTTGATGCTAACGATTACCGGCTGCTGCGCGTAGAGGAACTGCGGATGAGTGCCATGGCGGCGGCGGAGAAAGTGAAGCGGACTCATGTTCCGTTTCATTTCAATCCCATGACCAGCCGGGAGCGCCGCGTCATCCATCTTGCCCTTCGCGACGAAAAAGAACTGCGGAGTGAGAGTCTCGGCGTCGGACCTGGCCGTGCAGTGGTGATTGTTCCCGCCGATATGCCGACTCCACCGGCTCCTCCGATCCCCATCGGGGGCTTTCGCGGACATGGCGGAGGCGGCGGACGCTCCGACGGTCCTCCCAGACGTAACGACCGTCCCCCGCGTGGTGGCCGCGACCGTGGCCGTCGGTAGCCATCCATTGAAATGAATCCGCGCGACACAATTGTCGCCATCTCCACGCCCCTTGGCCGGGGTGGTCTGGGTGTGGTGCGTCTCTCTGGCACGAGAAGCCGCGAAATCGCAACGCACATTTTGCGCTTCTCTCACGAGCCGCGCTGGCGCAGTTGGTCGAGCGAAATGGCCGATCTTCTCGATCACAGCGGCAACGTGATAGATCAAACCGTCGCGTCGTTTTTTGAGGGGCCGCGCTCTTACACGTCCGATGATGTCGTGGAAATTTCCTGTCATGGCGCGCCCGTAGTTTTGAACCTGTGCCTGGAGCGGGCGGTACAACATGGCGCGCGCATTGCCGAGCCGGGTGAGTTTACTCTTCGCGCTTACATCAACGGGCGAATCGATCTTCCGCAGGCCGAAGCCGTACGCGATCTGATCGAGGCCACGACCGTTTATCAGGCGCGAGTGGCGGCCCAGCAGATCGAAGGCTCGGTCTCACGGCGAATCGGTCCAATCAAGGAGCAACTACTTGAACTAATTTCACTGCTCGAAGCTGGAATCGATTTCGCGGAAGACGATATCAGCGTTGCGGCTCCGGACGAGATCATTCGCCGCCTCACGCCGATTCAGGGAGCTCTTGAAGCCCTGTTGGCGACATTTTCGGCGGGAAAACTTGTTTACCAAGGATTCACTCTCGCCATAGCGGGGCGGCCAAACGTGGGTAAGAGCAGCCTCTTCAACCGGCTGCTGGAACAGAACCGCGCCATCGTTACCGACGTACCGGGCACAACGCGCGATTTAGTATCGGAGAGCACCTCGTTTGAGGGGATTCCGGTGAAACTGGTCGATACCGCGGGCGTTCGCGAATCGCAGGATCTGGTGGAGAGGCTAGGCATCGAACGGACCTATCAGGCGATGGCCGATGCCGACCTGACCTTACTTGTTCTTGATGCGGCAAGCGAGATGACAGAGGAAGACCGCGTACTGATTGAAAAGCTTCGTGACCGTCTGCCGCTGCTGGCCGGGAACAAATCGGACCTGGGTCTCAAGGTGACAAGCGTACCCGGCCTTCTGCCTGTCTCGGCAACGACGGGCGAAGGCATTCCCGAGCTGAGGCAAGCAATCCTGAAACGGCTCGCTCCCGACGGCTTAGCGACGCCCGAAAGCGGAAGCATCACCAGCATCCGCCATGAATCGTTGTTACGGGAAAGTGTTGAAGCATTAGGAAACGCCCGGCGCGCAGTAGAGTTCCAGATTCCACACGAGATGCTGCTGCTGGATCTGTATGCGGCTCTTCGCCCCATCGATGCAGTTACTGGGGCGACAACGGCCGATGATATTCTGAACCGCATTTTTTCGACGTTCTGCATTGGTAAGTGAGTTCTATGCGGCTACTTGACTTCCCAAGGTGCGAATCGACACAGTCAATTAGGACCGCCAGTGTTTGAAGAAATCAACCTCCGATCGGGGATAACAAGCGGCGGACTGCAACAGCAGCTTTTTCCCTACACTCGCACGCCTGCTTCCTCAATCGAACTCGAGCCGAAGGGTGCAGTGTACACGAAGCGCTGGGTCGTGGAACTGATACTTGATCTGGCGAACTACCGTACGGAGAACGATCTGCCGGACGCACTCGCTGTCGAACCAGCAGCAGGGGATGGCGCATTTCTGGGCCCGATGATTGAGCGGCTCGTTGCGTCATGCTCTCGCATGGGGCGTCCCATTGCCGATTGTGGCCAGTCATTGATCGCCTTCGAGATCAACGAATCGCGTGCTGAACGAGCACGCTCGTTTGCTTCTCACCACCTGAGGCAATTGGGCATCGGGTACCGTGTGGCAGACGATCTTGCCTCGCGATGGGTACGGGTTGCCGATTACCTTCTTGAAAGCCCGTGCCGCTCCCCGAATTTCGTAATCGGAAATCCGCCCTACGTTCGCTTAGAAGACATTCCTGCTGAGACCGCAAGCCATTACAGGGAAATGTATGGAACTATGCGCGGGCGCGCCGACCTTTATGTTGCGTTTTTCGAAGCCGCGCTACGCAGTTTGACTGACCGGGGTACCTGCGCTTTTATCTGCGCTGACCGTTGGATGCGGAACCAGTACGGGGCGGAACTGCGGCGCCTGGTTACCTCCGGGTTTGCTGTTGACGTGATCATCGAAATGCACCGGGCCGATGCTTTCCACCAGGAGGTAGATGCCTACCCGGCTATCACAATCATTCACAAAGGGCCGCAGAAAACCTCTGTCATTGCGAGCGCCAGCGAGACTGTAAGAACACTTCAGCCCGAAATGGTATCCAAACTTATCCAAGCCGCCAATCGGGGTGAGGCGGTTGCTATGCCCAAAGGGCTTCGAGCGGCTGCGGTGGACACCTGGTTCAAGGGCTCCGATCCGTGGCCCTGCCATTCTCCCGGACAACTCGCACTTCTGCGTCGACTGGAGGAGCGCTTCATAACGTTGGAATCTACCGCGAGGGTTGGGATCGGAGTTGCAACCGGAAACGATAGCCTATTCATCACCAAAGACGCAAGATTAGTAGAGAATTCAAGGCTCCTGAAACTTGCTCTCTCGCGCGACATCACCAGTGGCGAGACGAAGTGGTCCGGTCATTACCTCGTCAATCCGTGGGACGAAGCGGGTCTGGTAGATCTTTCCGCGTTTCCACAACTCAGAGCCTATCTGGAGCTGCACTCAGCGGCGCTTAAGAAGCGGCATACGGCTGGCAAGAATGCCGAAGGGTGGTACAGAACCATTGACCGCGTAACTTATCCACTAACTTCCCGGCGCAAACTCTACATAGCTGATATTAAGAACACACTTGACCCAGTACTGGACCGCGGAGAAACTTACCCTCATCACAACCTCTATTTCATTGAATCCGAAGAGTGGGATCTGGAGGTGCTTGGGGGATTGCTGATTTCGGCATTCGGCCAATTTTTTGTCGAATCCTACGGTGTCCGAATGCGGGGCGGGTACTTTCGATTCCAAGCGCAGTACCTGAGGCGGATTCGTCTGCCGCGTCCAGATGCGCTCAGGCCAAGTCAATCCGTTGAGCTTACAGAGGCGTTCCGAATTCGGGATCGGGATTACGCCAGTACCATTGCGCTTGGTTTGTACGGAATCGAACGAAACGAAATGGAGGATGCGCTTGGATATTGAGAAGCGGCTCCGGTCCGCAGTTCAGAGCTATTGGGACGCTCGGCGAAAGAACAAAGAGAAACAGATCCAATCCGGGAGGATCGATGCCGGAACACGCGGTGAAGTTACCGGTGGTACTCAAATGGGAGGCCTCGAAGTTCTCGTTGCCGATATCCTCTGCGAAGCCGGACTGAAGAAGCTTGACGTCAGAACTCGTACATCGCTTGAGCTGCCGGGCTATTTCAGGGCCACAAAGAAATGGGATCTAATCGTGGTTTCCGAAAACCGCTTGGTCGCAGCAATGGAATTCAAGTCGCAAGCTGGAGAGTCCATCGGGAACAACGTGAACAATCGTTCTGAAGAGGCTGTGGGCAGCGCAAAGGACATCTGGACTGCATACCGCGAAGGACGGTTCGGCGGAGGTCCGGCTCCTTTTCTCGGCTACTTCTTCTTGCTCGAAGACCGGCCGAACGTGAAGACTCCAGTCGCGAATAAAGAACCCTACTTCCCCGTCGATCCGGTATTCAAGGGGGAAAAACAAACTCACAACGATCGGTACCAAGGAGTTCCGTACTGCGTCCGATATGAACTGCTTTGCCGCCGCCTGGTCCTGGAGCGTCTTTACACTGCGGCTTGTTTTTTGATGGCCACAAATGCCAAGAAAACTCATATCACAGAACCCGCGGCTGACCTGAGCTTCCAGAACCTTGTCGCAGCCCTCCACGGACACGCAGTCACATTTCTGGGTAGTCGCGATTCGGAATGGATGATAGTTCACAGGCCAAGGGACGGGTTACTGTAATCCAATGAGACAAACTCTAACCCGAAGAAAGATTTTGGCCGCCGGAGCAGCTGGTCTTACCGGCACGATGCTCTCCAGTTCGCTATCTGCAGCGGATAGTTTGAAGCCGGTGCAAGTTAGGGTAAATCCGGACCACGTATTGGGGCAGACTCCGCGCGATTTTCTTGGGTTCGGCTATGAGATTTCCTCAGTAGCAGTGAAAGGCTTGCTATCCGACAGCAATCGCACTCTGGTTCAGTTCTACCGCACGTTGGGAACCGAGGGCGTTGTTCGCATCGGTGGGAACACTTCCGATTTCTCCACCTGGGCGCCGGATGGCGAAGCGGTTTCCGCACCGAAGGCTACCGTCACAAACCGGGCCGTGATCGACGACCTCGGCCGATTTGTACACGCAACGGGCTGGAAGCTGATTTGGGGGCTAAACCTGGGCTCCGGCACAGTGGAGTCAGCAGTGGATCAGGCGGTAGCCGTTGCAGCGGCTGCCAAGGACCGTCTCCTCTGTTTCCAGATTGGGAATGAGCCGGATCTGTTTTCTCGGAGCGACCATCGTCCGGCTGGCTACGGATACGCCGAGTACATCCAGGATTTCAGGCGATTTGCGGCCGAACTCCGCAAGGGCCTGCCCGGAGTGGCTCTGGGTGGTCCGGACGTTGCGGGCTCGACCGATTGGGTTGCCTCATTCGCGCAAGACGGGGGCAGCAACATTAAGCTGCTGACGGAACATTATTACCGTGCCGGCCAGAAGCAACCGGCAGCTACTTTTAAAAATCTTCTACATACCGATCCACGCTTTGTGAAAATGACGGATCAGTTGCGGGAGGATTCTCATCGATTCGGGATTCCTTACCGGCTGGTAGAGCTCAATTCGTTCTCCGGCGGCGGCAAATTGGGCGTCAGCGATACGTTTACTTCCGCCCTTTGGGCGCTGGATCTGCTGTTCACATTAGCGTTTGCAGACGGCGCGGGGATCAACCTGGAGACTGGGGTAAATCAGCTCGGATTTATTAGTCCGTATAGTCCGATCTTCGACGATGAGCACGGCCGCTTTACGGCTCGTCCGTCCTACTACGCGATGCTGGCGTTTGCGCTTGCGGGGAGAGGAAAGCGTCTTGAAACCTCGCTTGATGCTTCCGGCGTGAATATGACCGCTTACAGCGTCGTGAACGATGAAGGGCAAACTTGGCTTACACTCATCAACAAAGACGTGTCCAGCGGGGCTCACGTAAAGATCGCCTGCCCGCAGGGATCCAGATCCGCGGAAGTGATGCGGCTAACGGCGCCTGCTTTCGACAGCAAAACGGACGTAACGCTCGCGGGCTCTGAAGTGTCCGGCGACGGCCAGTGGAAAGCAAAACGGTCGGACCGGCTTAAGCAGTCAGGCGGTAGCGTGAAAATCGAGCTTCCGACGGCAAGTGCCGCATTCATTAGATTCTCCTGATTAAGAGGTAATTTCCGAGACTCGGACTAAACGCCGGTCACGCAAGGATTGATAGCCCGCTTCAACAAGCGCCATCGTTCTAAGATTGTCCGTGCCGCTGCATTCCGGTTCGGAACCTGTAGCAATGGCGTTCATCAGGTCGGACATGGGTCCTTGAAAAGCGTCGGGAAACCACACTTCATTCCACCGAGGAGTGAACCAAATGCCCGGCTCCGCGGCAGTGGTGAACGTGAGAGTACTAGGAGCGTGATTCGGGTAACTGGGCCATCCGATAGTGCCTTCGGCTAAACCGTCCGTTCCTTCTACTCGCCACTTGATGTAGGGATTCAGATTGTCGCGATCGCTGCGTGGCCCTGTCCACACGTCATCCCACGCCGCAGCGCGCAGGCCATCTGCGTACTCCAATATGTAAAGGCAGATTCCGTCTTCGTGAGGAAAAGTCGTGCGGGGATCCTGCCGGGCGCTGACGAAGATCGACTCTGGATCGCCGAACAGATAACGGAAGCTATCAAAATGGTGGATGCTCATGTTAAGCAGCGTGAGCCGATGGTAGTCGCGCAGCCAGGATTGCCAGTGGGGAACGGCCCTCATTTCGATGGTCGCTAAAACCGGTGTGCCCAAGTACCTCCGGGTTAACAGAGTTTTGAGCGCGCGAATGGATTGGTCGTAGCGCATGTTCTGGTTGACCGCAAGAACGATGCCGCGCCGTTTACAGAGTTCAACGATCTTGCAAGCCTGTTCGTAGTTCACTGCGAGCGGCTTCTGCGCGAGAATGCCCTTCAGGTGAACACCGCTCTCGATCGCCTGGCGTACGATGTCTAGCTGACGATCGGGTGGAACCGCGATATCGAGGATTTCTACTTCGGCACCCCGAACCATTTCCGCAACCGTGCCGAAGGTTCGCGGAATGTTGCGCAAAGCGGCAGCTTCACGAGCGGCTTCCGGGCGTCTGGCCGTGAGAGCAACGACGTTGAATCCGGCGTCCGCATAAGTCTTCAGCTGCACATCCCGCATGATGAAGCCCGCTCCGACCGCACCAATTTTGAAATCGCCGCGCGCGGGCTTAGGCACGACATGATGGAGATCTAAATCGATCGACATGGATGTTTTGAAACTTGCATCAAACCCGTGCGATGTCAATCAAAAAGTTTTTTGATAGCATCCTTTTGGTGCTTTCCTAGCGCACCACAGGAGGCATTTTCCGAATGAAGTTAGGGCTTATCAGTTCCGCGTGGCTGGGCACCTCGGTCGATGCCGCGCGCGGAATTCAAGCGACCAAAGAGATTGGGTTCGACACGATCGATATCTTTGCGGACCCAATGGAGACGACACCGCAGGATCTCAGGACTATTCGCGAAACGTGTACGGCTTGCGAATTACCGGTGATCTCGACTGTGTGTTGTGCGCTTGGTGTCGCGGATTTCAACAAGCCGGTGCGGCAGTTTCATATTGAGCGCGCGAAACGCTATCTGGATCTCGGATATGATCTCCGGGCGCGGAACCTGCTCCTGGTACTTGGCGAATACATTTGGAATCAGGAAGTGATTGCGCCGGCGGATCAATGGGAATGGGCCGTCGAAGGTACGCAAGAGCTGGGTTTTTATGCCAAGGAGTTAGGGCTTGAAATCGCTATCGAACTTGAACCTTTCCATCTCTCGATTGTGAACAAGATCGACAAGATGGATCAGTTCTTAAGAGATGTAGGGCAAGGGAATGTGAAAGCAAATGTCGATGTCTCGCATCTGGTGCTTGCAAAAGACACCCCCGAGGCTGTTTCGAAATTGGCTGGAAGAATTGCACATGTACATCTCTCAGATTGCGATGGAAAAAAGCATGGCGACCTTCCGCCAGGGCGCGGTGTTGTGGATTTCCCACCCTATCTGAAGGCGCTTTCCGAAGCGGGTTTCGACGGCACGGTGAGCATCGAGTTGGAGTATTCGCCAGAGCCGGACAAGATTGTCGACTGGGTGCGGGAGGCGTATCAATCCACAAGCGAGATCATGAAGACACTCGGGATTCGATCATAAGGAGGAGAATAGACATATGGCATCCGGTGCGTTATCTAAGAACGTTCTGCAGGAATACGAGCGCAAAGGTTTTGTGGTGGTGAAGAAAATGTTCGACAAGGAGGAGATCGAACTTCTTCGCCGAGCCGCCAAGGAAGACCGCCAGTTAGATCAACATTCTTTCGAGAAGGGGGACGGGGAAGGCGGCGTTGTCCGGCTTTCTGTCTGGAATCATCCGGGCGACACGATTT
>JALYVD010000306.1 GCA_030853405.1 Acidobacteriota bacterium
GGTTTGGCACATCGACGTAGGCAGGGTGAAGCTGTACCTGCTGGATAGCAACATTCCTCAAAACGAGTTAGCCGAAAACCGGGAAATCACAGATCAGCTTTACGGCGGCGATTTCCATAAGCGAATCCGGCAGGAGATTGTGCTGGGAATCGGCGGTTTGCGGGCGTTGAAAGCGCTCGGAATCAAACCGACAGTCCACCATATGAATGAGGGGCATTCGGCTTTTCTCGCCATCGAGCGAATCAGGTTGTTAATGGCAGAAGAAGGCCTCTCCTTCGAACAAGCGCTCGAGGCCACCCGTGTGAGCAATGTTTTCACTACTCACACTTCGGTTCCGGCCGGCATCGATCTGTTCGATTCCAGCCTGGTTTACGAGTATTTCAGGGCCTATTGCGATCAAGCGGGCTTTCCCTTCGAGAAGTTCCTGTCACTCGGGCGCAAGAATCTTAGCGATCCTTCAGAGCGGTTCTCCATGGCGGTGCTGGCGCTCAAAACGTCCGCTTTCCGCAATGCCGTAAGCGTGCTCCATCGCTACGTTTCGCAAGATATGTTCCAGGATCTTTGGCCGCGTCTGCCGGTGAACGAAGTGCCTATTACATCGGTGACGAATGGAGTGCATTCGCCAACCTGGATCAACGGCGATCTAGCTGCGCTCTATGACCAGTATCTGCAGCCCGATTGGCGGGAGCGGCTGGAAGATACAAAGATGTGGGAAATGGTGCAAGAAATCCCCAGTCAGGAAATTTGGGAAATGCACCGCAAACGGAAACGGCGCATGGTTGCCTTTGTGCGGGAGCGGGCGGCGGCTTCGGCTCTGCAGCGCAAGTCTTCCGGTACCGAGGTCCGGCGTTTGCAGGAAATCCTGGATCCGGATGTTTTCACCGTCGGGTTTGCCAGGCGGTTTGCCACTTACAAACGCGCCACGTTACTGTTTCGCGATGTCGCCCGTTTGAAGCGCATTCTAAACAATTCGAATATGCCGGTGCAGATTGTGATCGCCGGTAAAGCGCACCCTAAGGACCAGCCTGGAAAGGCGTTGATTCGGGAGATCTATAACCTCTCGCGTGACCCGGAATTCTCAAAGCGCTTGATCTTTGTGGAAGATTACGGCATTCAGGTTGCTCGTGAAATGGTACAGGGTGTCGACCTGTGGCTTAACAATCCGCGGCGGGGCGAAGAGGCTTGCGGAACTAGCGGCATGAAGGCATCCATGAATGGAGTGCTGAATTTCAGCGTGCTGGATGGCTGGTTCGACGAGGCGTACGAAATTTCGGCCAGTTGGGCGATCGGCGACCGCGCGTTGTACTCCGACGACCAGGACGATCTTCATGCGAGCGCGATTTACTCCACCTTAGAGAACGAAATCGTTCCGCTGTTCTATGAAAACCGCGGAGCCGACCAGGAAGTACCATCGGAATGGATCCGGCGGATGAAAGTTTGCATGGCAAACATGACGCCGCGCTTTAGCTGCGGGCGTATGGTGGCTGAGTATATGTCGGAGCTGTATCAGCCCGCGCATAAGTTATGGCTCTCCATCTCGCAGGATAACTTTGGGGCGGCGCGGCAAAAGACGGTCTGGGACTCGCGCGTGAGCGAGACATGGGATCGGATTCGCTTTGTCGAACTGGGCGACGGCCCGGGCGATCCTGTAATGAGCGGGTCGGCGGTTGCGCTGCGCGCTACTTTGGACCTGGCGGGTCTGAATCCTACCGAAATTCGAGTGGAAGCGGTGATTGGACAAATCGGCGTGAATGGGCAGTTACAAAGTACTTACACGCTGCCGCTAGTACCAGTGGAGGAACGCGGCAATTCGGTAGTATTTGCTAACGAGTTTACGGTCCAGCAGACTGGCCGGGTGGGTTACTCGGTGCGGGTAAGCCCGAATCACTTCGATAACCCGCTAACCAGGCCTTGCAATGCGCTACTGAAGTGGGTTTCGGACTAGCGGCCCGTTTGACCCGCTCGAAAGCAGGATGAGATAAATTTCTGGCTTTTAGACGGAATACGTGGTACATACAAATCAGGTGCAGGCGGGATCTGCAAACGAAACACTCCCGGCTAACCGTTGCGCCTTCTTCACCTGAGATACAGCACGGCGAATAGCTTCCGTTTTTGGAAGTGATGATAGACGTACGTCCGCGATACAAACAGCACCGGCATTAGTGTGCGTTTCTGTTTCGATGGGCATTTCAAGGAGCCGATCCACAAATATGGACGGAGATCGTAAATATAGGCAACACGGGTATCAGGATTCGGAGCGCGGCGGTGGACCGCAACGTTCCGAACGGTCCGGACCGCAGAACGGCAAAGTTCCGGCCGACATAACCGGGCCGAAACTTCCTCGCCTGGTTCAGAATGTTGTTGCCTCCAGATGTTATAAGTGCGCGGCTACCCTGCCGCGTGACACAGATTTTAGGGGGAATTGCTTTAAGTGCGGCGCAGCGCTGCATTGCTGCAAGCAGTGTGTGAATTTCGATTCATCGACCCGCTTCCAGTGTTTAAAGCTGGTGCCTGTTCGGATCGCTTCGAAAGATCAGCCGAACAGCTGCGAACTCTTCTCTCCGCGTTTTACCGTGGCACGGGATGCGCTGCCAAACGGGCCTGTGTCTAAGATGGCGCAGCCCGGCGTCGTCTCCGCTCCCCGAAGCGCCACAGACGCTCGGGCAGCCTTCGACAATCTTTTTAAGAAGTGACTGGGACAGGCGCGTCCGCGCATTTGCCCCATCCGCACGGCCGCCCTCCTGTGAGTAATGGCCTCTCCTAAAATCAAGAAAAAAACCGGCAGTTCTAAAGCATCGCCAGTTCCCCGGCAGGGCGCGATTCCGTGCCTGATTATTGTCAGCCTGGTGTTGGCTGTAATCGGCGTGCTCCTGTACTTCTCGCTGCGCAGCGCAGGTTGAGGAGAGAGATTCAGGCGATCGGAAACCGGCCCTCGAGCCGGCTTCCACCGAGTTAAGAGTGCAGAGCTATTGTCCGCCAGGTCAGAAGTAAAATTTCGCCCCTAGCTGAACCGTGCGGCCAATCGTAGCGCCGAGCGTGCGCCCGAAGTTCACCGAGTAATCGTTGCCATTCGGCAAGTTGAATTGCGTATGGTTGAAGAGGTTATAGCCCTCGAGGCGCAACTCGATCAGGCGGTTCTGTTCGGACCCGCTAAGGTAAATCCGCTTCGATAAGTTGAGATCCGTGTTGTTGATCCCGGGGCCAGGGAAATTGTAGCGGCCGACGTTGCCGAGCGTGCGGTACGGTGACAGGGCATACGAGTTGGGATTGTAGTAGTAATAGTTGCGCGCTGTTGTGCCGCCCCGAACACCATTCATCAGCACCGAGTTTCGCGCATTGTATGTGACCGACTGGCCAACTACGTTTGGACGATCCCAGCAGCCGTAATACGCGTAAGAATCGCAAGTCAGCGATTGGTAATTGGTGTCATACAGCAGCACGGGGAAGCCGCTCTGCAACGTGGTGATTCCGGCAAAGTGCCAGCCATCGAGTACGGACCGGGTGAGAACGTTGTTCCAGAAGCGGCTCAGATGAGGCAGTTCGTAATCGTAGCTGATCACGAAACGCTGGCGCGCGTCGTAGGCAGAATCGCCCTTATCCGTTGCAAAATTGTAAGGATTGGTGGAACGCGAACCATTGGAACTGTTCTCATAGCCGGATGTGTCGTCGATCGAGTGACTGTAAGTGTACGAAGCAAGAAATGACAAGCCATGCGAGAAGCGCTTATTCAGGCTCGCCTGGAAGGGGAGTTGTAACTGGACACGCCTTCGGTTGCTTGAACGCCCACCGAGCCGTAGGGAACAACCCCGGCAGTTCCGTAAGCGGGTTCGTATTGGACGTGCGAAGGATAGGCGGTGTGTTGGTTCGCGCGATTATCGATGCAGGCAGTGGAAGCAGCACAGGCCGCGGCACCGGCTAGCGTAATGGGGTCGCCTTCATAAGTCATTTCCAAATGGCGGCCGAGCGCGCCGACGTAGCCGATTTGAGCGATCATCGCGCCGGGTAGTTCACGTTGAATGTTGAGGTTGAAGTTCATCGCATAGGGCGATGTGAAATTCGGGTTAATGGTGTTGATCACGAGCGGCAAATAGCCGAGGCCGTTGAAGTCGACATTCGAGCCCTTGGCTGCGGGCGTGAATGGAAATGGGTTCGGAACGCTCTGGCCGGTTTTGATATCGGTAAACGGATTGGCGAAAGAAGGGGTGCCACCGATCCCGCCAATGCCTTGCGAGGATAGCGAAAAAGGCGCTGCGCCGAGATTCTGGAGAGTTAATTCCTCTTCGACCCGGTTGAAATAAACACCGAAGCCGCCGCGGACCACAAACTTCTTATTGGCGTCCGAGCCGGGCGCGTAAGCGAAACCGAAGCGCGGCCCAACGTGATCGAAATGATTGTAGTAACCCGAAGCGGTGCAGCCCTGATCGCCGGGAAAGAGCAGCCCTTGAGGAGCAGTCGGGAAAATCGTGGACTGTTGGCCTGGGCGATAGCAGTTCACATCCTCCTTATTGAAGTGTTGATTGACTAGTGGAGTATCGATCTGATACCCGGCCCCGTAATTTAGAGTAAGATTTTGGTTTACCTTCCAGCTATCCTGCGCGTAGAAGTAATATTCGTAGGTGCGGGCCACAATCCAACCGCCACTGCCTTGCGAATAGGAATCGGGAATACCCAACAGAAAATCCGCTGCCGGGTCGCCGGTGCTGTAAGCGCCGCTACCGCCGAACGAGAAGCTTCCGTTATTGTTTCCGAAGAAGGGGTTATCGACGTTGTAGCGCTTGCCGTCAAAGCCCACCTTAACGGTATGGTTGCCGATGGTCTTGGTGAGATTATCGACTACTTCGTATGTTTCATCGATGCGGGGTTGAGGTCCGTTAGTGCTGAAACCGAGATTGAAATAGCCGTTTATTCCGATATAGGGCGCTCCCGCCGCGGCTGTGTTTTGCGGGGTGATACCAGTGAATCCGAGACTCGAAGGCAGAACGGCTTGCTGGGGAGAAACGGCGTTGTAATTGAAGCGCTGATAAGATGGCCGGAACTCGTTCACAGTTGTGGGATTAAAGGTGTGGATCCAGCTAGCGGTTGCCTGCTTATAGGCGAGAAAGTTTACGTCGCCGAAGCCGGGCAGCGAAGCGCCTGTAAATGGCAGGGTATCGGTGGTGGGTGAATCCTGAAAGGTCAGGCTGACCCAGGCCGAATCTTTCTGGCTGAAGGTGTGATCGATGCGGGCAATACCCTGGTCAGGCGCGCTGGTAGTGATGGGGTTGAACGAATAAAGACCACCTGGGGTGTTCGCCGCTGGAACAAAGGCGAGCAGCTTTTGACTGATGGGGTTAATGTCGGCGGCGGGTATCTGCCCAGTCGGAAAGATGGTGCTGTAGGGAGTGCCTGCTGCGTATGTGGTACCGTTGCTGCCCACCAGAGCGATAGGCGAACTCCCGGTAGAACTCGCGAGAGATCGCTGAATAATCCACTGCGCTGATCCGCGGAAAACACGGGCGTTTGACTTGCACTTTGAGGTGAGCGCGCCCGCGTGCCTTGATAAGAAATGAAGAAAAACGTGTGGTCTTTCCAGAGCGGTCCGCCGAGTGTTCCGCCGAATTGGTTTTGATGGTAAACCGGCTTGGTTTTCTGGAAGAGATTGCGGCCGTCGAGAAAGGTATCGCGATAGAACTCGAACGCATCGCCATGGAAAGCGTTGGTGCCGGATTTGATGATTGCATTCAGGATGCCGCCGGAATTACGGCCGTATTCGGGATTGATAGTGCTGGTGATCAAGTTGAATTCGCCGATAGCGTCGGGACTGGGAATTACCGCCGGCGTATTAAGCGGCAGATCGATGCTGTCCGCGCCGTTGATCAAGAAAGAATTCTGCTGTGACTGGCTGCCATTCGTGGCGAAATTGCTTGCGAAGCGGTCGCTGGAGGCGACGACGCCAGGATTTAGGGTCTGCAGAGAGGTCCAGTTGCGGCCATTCAGCGGTAGATCGACAATCTTCTGAGCTTCGATCACGTTCCCGAGCTGAGTCGTAGTAGTCTCGACCTGCGCGGCGTTGGCTTCCACCTGGACCGTCTGATTCAACGATCCAACAGCGAGCCGCGCATTCACCTCATACTCCTGGTTCAAGATCAGCGTGATGCCCTTCAAAGAAAAGGATTCGAAACCTGCCTTAGAGACCAGGATGTCGTATTTCCCGACGGACAGATGCAGAAATTGGAAGGTTCCGTTGGCCTCGGACGGAATCGTCTGTTCGACTCCGGTCTGGGTATCGGTGGCCTTCACGGTGGCTTGGGGAATTGCCGAACCCGTTGCGTCAGTCACTGTTCCGCGGATTTGAGCGGTTGTTTCCTGCGCTTGAATTCCGGGATAGAAACCGGACAGAGCGAATGCGATTAAAAAAACGCTGCTTCGTTTAAGTAGCTGTAAATACATACCCGTTGTGAACCCCTTTCGTAAATAACAGACTTCCTGGACGTAGCGCGAGGACTTGGAGACTTTGAATGAGGTGGCCCTCAGCGATCCCCAAGCAGCGATGTACCGCCAGGTTTTTCCTACAGAGATTTAGGGTGCGGACGTGCTCAGACGAGGAGATGTGGAGTAATGTTCAAGTACTATTACCCTAGTGGTACTCCACTATTGCAATTTTCATAACCGAGGTGGGAATTGTGTATTTAAGGGGACTTTTCGGGAGTCGTGGGTTAGATCTCTTGAATTTGGAATATGGGATCTGGAATTCGTCTTGGTGGTCGTTCTCACGCTAGACAGAGCGATTTCGCCGTGTTCTCCAGGATCGAGAGCAAGTCTTCGGTGCAGATCGGTTTCGAAATGTAGCCGTCCATACCTGTCTTGAGGCAGGCGGCTCGGTCTTCTTTCATGGCGCTGGCGGTCATGGCGATGATCGGAATGTGCTCCCCGGAGCTCATTTCAGCCAGACGGATTCGACGGGTGGCTTCGATGCCGTCCATTTCGGGCATATGAATATCCATGAGGATGGCATCGAAGCGTTGTTCGGCGGCCGCGCGGACGGCCTGTCGCCCGGTATTGACTGAAACGACAGAGTGGCCGGCTTTTTCAAGCAGACGCACGGCAAGGTGTTGGTTGACAGCGTTATCTTCTGCGAGGAGGATCCGAAGCGAGTTCCGCATTGCAGACGCAACAGGTGCGGCGGCTTGCTGACTGGGGCGTTCACCGGCCAGGGCCGGAGCGAACGAGGCAGTGAAATGGAAAGTACTGCCCTTACCTACTTCGCTCTCGAGCCAGGTGGCACCGCCCATAAGTTCAACCAGTTTTTTGCTGATCGCTAAACCTAACCCGGTGCCTCCAAAGCGTCGCGTAGTAGAGCTATCGGCTTGCTCGAATTCGTGGAAAACAGAGGCATGTTTCTCCAACGGGATACCGATCCCGGTGTCTTTAATGGAAAAGCGGCACTCGTGCCGGCCGTCGCGCAGCCCGAGATACTCGGCGCGAATGGTGACCGAACCGCGATGCGTGAACTTGACAGCATTGCCGGCTAGATTGAGGATGATTTGACGAAGGCGCAGAGAGTCGCCTGAGACCACATCGGGGAAGTTGTCCGGAACTTCAAGCGAGAGATCGAGGCACTTCTGGCGAGCCCGCCCGTCGAGCAGAGCAAGGCAATCGGCGAGGCAATTCCGGATAGAAAACTCAGCCGAGTGGACCTCCATCTTACCGGCTTCGATCTTAGAAAGGTCGAGCACGTCGTTGAGCAGCAGTAGCAGAGACTCGCCGCACGTTCGAATGGTATCGAGGTATTCCTTTTGAGAAGCTGTCGGATTTTCGGCCGACGCGAGTTCGGCGGCCAGCAGAACACCGTTCATGGGAGTACGGATCTCATGGCTCATGTTGGCCAGAAATTCACTTTTAGCGCGACTCGCGGCTTCAGCAGCTTCCTTCATTGCGCGTAGTTCGGCTTCGGCGGCAACGCGCTCTCCAATGTCGTGGTAGATCGCGTAAATACCGGTGATTCGGCCTTCGACGAAGATCGGAACGCCGCGCGCCTCGACGTCAATGAGGGAACCATCTTTGCGTTTGCGTCGAGTTACGCTGAACACGGACTTGCCGCCCTCGAGATCGATGATATGCCGGTGCCGTTCACTGCCTTGTTCAGGCGGAAGGACAAAATTCTCGATGGCGTGCCCGATCAGTTCTTCGGTGGCGTAGCCGAAGAGGTGCTCGAAAGCTTGATTGCACATCACGATGTTTCTTTGGGCATCCATCACAGCGATGCCCAGCGGGTTGCTTTCGAGCAGGGCGTTCAGGTATATGGTTCGCTCTTCAAGGCTGCGGACAGTTTGCTTTAGCTCGTCGACGAAACGCTGTTCGAGAGCTGCCTCATTTTCGAAGCGCTGCTGGATAACTCTTGTTTGAACCCGAATTTTGCGGCGCAATACTGCAAGCCAGGCAACTATAACGAGAATGAAACCGGTCATTGTGCCGAATAGCCATAGTCCGTGCGAACGGTCCACCAGGACGGACGGGAAAGGACTCGGATATCCAGGGGTGAGCGAAGTAGCAACCGCAGCGCGCCTGGATTTGAACGGGCATCTCCCTTGATCGATAAGACCCCGGTAAGCCGGAGGCGGCTGCCGGGCTCAAGCTTCGAGATCTGGGCCCTCGCAGAAGAATCTTCGAGTTCAGCCTGCACAAGAGCGGACCCGATTTTTGTGATCAGGAGTTGCTCCTGGGGTGTAGAGGTCCTGTCAAGAAGCTGGGCATCGATTTGGATAAGTTGGCCGTCTGTGTCTTCCGTCAGTAATTGAGGCTCGCTAGTCCGTTGGGCGGCAGGCGCGTTGGCTTGACCGATTGGGCGTAAGCGCGCCAAGTGGAGTGTGGGGCCGTACTCTCCGATCACCGGGAATCCCACTGCCTCGATGCGCTGTCCGGGCGACAAAGCGATCGATTGATCTGAATCGGCCCTGATATTTCCGTCGTCCCCTTGGATGAAAACAAAACGACCGCGGCGTTGGAGTGTAACAACGCCCTGAACTTTGACTCGATGACCTGCAGCCCCGGCTACGGTAAAACGCAGGATGCTTCCGACGGACTGAGCCGGTATGGCGAAGGGGTCGGGTGTTCCGGATTCGAGAATTTGCAGTTGAGAGAGGGCCGGAACAAAAAGATTAACTCCACGGACCTGGTTTTTGGCGCTGAAGATAGCGCCACAGACGCCTCGCATGCGAACTCGCGCGTCGATCAGACTCGCGGGAACGGCAGCTTGAAAATTGGGGATATAGGCCGTGACCTGTCCGCCATCCATGGCGATATCGAGTTGAAGGTTCTCGCCGATTATCCTGGCCGAGCGCACTATGCCCTCGATTTCAACCCAGCGGCTGTCTTCCCGAGTAGAAGCCAACGGACCGAACTCGGCGCGAACGGGTGAAGGTAAGGGCGCGCGGCCGAGCACACGCCACTGGGCGTGGAGGATGTCGGGAGCGAAATCGGTTTGCGCAGTGACGCCGAGCAGGTCAATCAAATCGCCGGTTTTGAGCGGAAGCTCGCGGCCTGTCGTCGCGACCCAGTTGCCACCGGAGGAATCCTGGATGAACATGTTGGCCGACAACCCGTCGGGTTTGGTGGAGTTGGGGGGCGGCCCGACGTAGAAAAATGTAACTACTCCCCGGATGTGAACCGGATACCCACGGTTGGCTTGCTCGCGCGTGAGCGTTCGGATCTGGCGGACGGACGTCAGCACCGGAAGCGGTGAGGCTCGTAAGCACATAGAAGCAAGCAGCAGAGCAGCTAAACTCGCCAGCCTGACAGATTTCGAAAATGTGCAGAAGGATATCAAAAACGTTTTCCGGCCAAGACTGTAGTCGATGAATTATCGGGAGTTTCGCCGAAAAAGTTTAGGGTTGAGGGACTATACCGTCGATGCTTGTAAGGAGAGGACGAAACGCGAGATCGGTATGCCAGCAAATCTCAGTCAGCAGAGGCGTGAGATGAGCTGCCATTGCGGCCGCCGCGCATAAGGCGCGAAGCCTCTGCTCGCGCAATCGAATCTATCTGTTATGAGCAATGACGATTTGACAATTCTACGGAAGCAACTGGTGAGCGCGCTTGGCGGCGGAGAGTCGCACATCATCTTCGAGGCGGCGGTGAAAGATTTTCCGCCGGAGCATCGCGGGGCAAAGCCGGCCGGGGCTCCGCATTCTGCTTGGGAGTTGATCGAGCATATGCGCATTGCGCAGCGCGATATTATCGATTTTGTTCGCGATCCGCGTCACAAGTCGCCGCACTTTCCGGAGGGCTACTGGCCGAAGACGAGCACTCCAGCGGATGAGGCGGCTTGGGCGAAAACCGTGCAAGGCTTCGAATCAGACCGCAAGGAACTTGCGCAACTGATCGAGAAAGATGATTTGTTCACGGCTCTGCCGCACGGCGACGGCCAGACTCTGCTCCGTGAGGCGCTACTCGTTGCGAATCACAACTCGTACGAACTGGGGCAGGTAGTCTTTCTCAAACGAATGCTCAACGGCAAGAAGAGCTAACTTTTCTTTGGCTCATCCTTTTCTTGGAGATCTTCTTCCACCGTCTCGCGATCGCCTTCGGCCTGAGAGGGGACGGGCCGTTCCGTAGCTGCCAAATCTTTGTCGGGCTGCGACGGACTTTTCTTCTGTTCGCTCATACTCAGTAGAAGTCCACGGAAGAGGCTAGGTTTCACTCGGCAGAGAAGCGAAAGATCGTGGTAGCGCGGTAATGCTCTCCCGCTTTTAATTCAGTGGAGGGGAAGTTGGGCTGATTCGGCGAATTAGGGAAATGTTGGGTCTCGAAGCACATTCCGCTGCGAAAGCCGTAGACAACGCCGTGTTTTCCCGTAACTGAGCCATCGAGATGGTTACCCGTGTAAAACTGCATTCCGGGCTGAGTGGTAAGAACTTCGAGCACGCGGCCGGAAGGCGGATCCACGGCCCTGGCGGCGAGTACCGGCGAGCTGCCATTGCGACTGAGGACAAAGTTGTGATCGTAGCCGAGAGCAAGCTTAAGCTGCTCGTCCGGACTGTCGATGCGCGCGCCAGCAGCAGTTGGGGCGCGGAAGTCGAACGGCGTGCCTTCCACGGGTCGCAGTTCGCCTGTGGGAATGAGATGAGAGTTGACCGGCGTGAAACTATCGGCATTGATGGTAACGATACAATTGACGACCTTGCCGTCGGCTTTGCCGGATAGATCGAAGTAGGAATGATTGGTGAGATTGAGAACGGTGTTCTGGTCTGTGGTGGCGTGATAATCGAGGCGGAGCTCGTTTTTGCTCGAAAGCGTATAACGGACAGTAACGTGAAGGTTGCCGGGATAGCCATCTTCACCGTCGACACTAAGATACTTGAGCTCGAGCGCGGGATCGGCGGCAGAGTCAATCGGCTGAGCTTGCCAGATCACTTTGTCAAAACCAAGCAAACCGCCGTGTAGCGAATTAGGACCATCATTGCGGGCTAGCGTATAGTTCTTACCGTCGAGCGAAAACTCGCCGTTTGCAATGCGATTGGCATAGCGGCCTATCAAAGCACCGAAGTAAGGGTTCTTGTGCAGATAGCCGTCGAGCGTGTCGAAACCGAGCACGATGTCGCCGGAATCGCCGGCCCGGTCGGGCGTGTGGAGTGCGACTAAACGGCCTCCAAAGTTTGTGATACGGGCTTCGATTCCGTTGCTGTTACAAAGCGTGAACAGGTCGACAGGGTCGCCGGAAAGCGACTGCCCCCACAGCTTCTTTTCAAGTGCGCTCATGTGTGTGTGTTATCCGTGACAGGGGACCAAACGTATCAGCATACTATCTGCGCTGTCGATTTTTCTTAGTGCGTTCCTTCTCTTTTCGTTAGAGCCTTTGATTGCGCGGCGTATTTTGCCGTGGTTCGGCGGTTCGGCGGCGGTCTGGTCGGTATGCCTCGTGTTTTACCAGACCGCGCTGCTCGGGGGTTACTTCTATGCGCGGACTTTGGCGCGGTATTTCCGTCCAAAGACACAAACCCTGGTGCATCTGCTGTTGCTCGCTGCCTCGTTGCTCTGGCTACCCATCGGCCCGGGCGAGAACTGGGTGCGCCGCGGGGCCAGCGATCCAAGCTGGCTGATTTGCGGGATGCTGGCCGCGACCGTGGGCTTGCCGTTCGTGGCGCTCTCGGCAACCAGTCCCTTGCTCCAGGCATGGCTGGCGCGTTCCGGGTTTCGCACTCCCTACCGTATGTTTGCGGTCTCGAACTTTGCTTCCCTTGCAGCGCTGCTGGCCTATCCGACGTTGATCGAATCGACTCTAGGCACGAAGGAACAGAGCATTTGGTGGTCATTCGGGTATGCGGGATTCACCTTGCTATGCGGGACGGCAGCATGGAGAAGCCGGAACTGGGACGCGGCTATCAATACAAATTCGCCCGAGGCAATCCATACAACTGGCTTGCGAAAGGCGCAGTGGTTCGCGCTGGCCACTTGCGGCTCGATGTTGTTGCTGGCCGTCACCAATCACATCGATGAGAACGTGGCGGCGGTTCCCTTGATCTGGATCTTGCCACTGGCTGTGTATCTGCTCAGCTTCGTGTTCAGTTTCGGAGCGGTGAACATTTACCGGCGAACGCTCTGGCTGCGGCTCTTGGCATTTGCGCTCGGGATTCTCGGCTATGCCATTTACAACATCGACGCGCAAATCGCAATGGAGGTAAACGTACCGCTTTTTCTCGGCGGATTGTTTATTTGCTGTCTGTTTTGTCATGGGGAGTTACACCGGCTGCGCCCTCCCGCGCAGGCGCTGACCGATTTTTACCTCGTGATAGCGGCAGGCGGGGCAGCAGGGGCCATCTTTGTGGGATTGGTAGCGCCGCGAATTTTCGCCGGAATTTATGAACTGCCGTTGACACTCGTTTTTACGGCCCTGCTGGCGCTCCTTTCGACATGGAACGGTGGCACATGGACGTCACGACTCCTATGGATGGCCGTGACGGGCTGCATGGCCGCTGTGACCGCTATGAATGTGCAGGCCTACCGGGCTAACTCAGTTTCTCTGCGGCGTAGTTTCTACGGATCGCTGAGAGTAGTGCAGACCCAGCATGCGGGTCCGGAGCAGCAGCGGATCTTGTTCCACGGAACGATTGAGCATGGCGCGCAGTTTTTGCTTGCGCCGCAAAGGTCGCGGCCCACCACTTACTATGGGCCGGATTCGGGAGCGGGCATCTTACTTCGTGAGTGCTACACCGGGAAGAAACGCGTGGCGGTAATTGGATTGGGTGCTGGGACGCTCGCCGTCTATGGGCACTCCGGCGACGTTTTCCAGTTCTTTGAAATCAATTCCCAGGTGGCGGACATTGCGCAAGGGCTGTTCTTCTATTTGCGTGAGACCAGCGCGCAGGCGCCCATTACAATTGGGGACGGCCGGTTGTCGCTGGAGCGCGATAAGTCGGCGCCCTTCGACGCGATTGTGCTCGATGCGTTTTCGGGAGATGCCATTCCGGTTCACTTGCTGACGCGCGAGGCAATGGCCTTGTATGCACGTCATCTAACAACGGGAGGAACAATGGCTTTTCATGTTTCAAACGACTATCTGGATCTTTCTCCGGTGGTGAAGCAATTGGCGGAGAATGCCGGATATCTGAGTGTCCTGGTACATAGCCATGCCGATCTGGATGAGGCCACTTTACCCGCCGATTGGGTCCTCGTTACCAAGAACGCAAGCGTACTGGAGAATGCATCGATTCGCGTACACTCCAGAACGATTGGCAGCCGGCCGGGATTGCGCCTCTGGACCGATGA
>JALYVD010000316.1 GCA_030853405.1 Acidobacteriota bacterium
CTCATATGAGCCCTTCCGGCTACCGTAAAGATCCACCACGCCATGCACGCGCTGGCGCATCACGCCCGTGCCGCGGTCCCCAATATGAGTCCGGTAATCGTTGTAACAGAAGAAAATCAAACCGCCGATGAAGTCTCTTGTACGCAACACTTCATCATGCGTGCGCATAATTTCGCGCCTGCGCTCGTCGCCCTCCGGACGCTCCGCCGTGCACGCGCAATACCCGTACTCCGAGATCACAATCGGCTTATCTGGAAACGCTGCATGAATCTCATCCACGTTGCGCCCCACCGCGTCCGCATCTCCCGGATACCAACTCCCGAAGTACTCGTTGCATGCAATAAAATCCATCAAGCCCGAAACGTCTTTGCCGGGAGTTTGCCGCAGCGAATGTGAAGCATAGGAGCACAGCCGGTTAGGATCGAGACGTTTCGCCTCCTTCAGCATGTTCTTCGCGAAGTTGTAGGCCGGTGGATTCTGCCCGTTGATTTCGTTGCACAACCCCCAGGACACAATTGATGGATGATTGCGGTCTCGCGCAATCATCTCCCGCAACTGCTCCAAGCCGTTTTTCATGATGTCGGGATCCGGTTGCTCGCCCATGCCTTTAAACGTGTCGGCGCCCCAGGTGGGAACTTCGGTCTGGATCATGATTCCATGCCGGTCGCAATAGTCCAGGACCCGCCTGTCCTGCTGCCAATGAACTCGCGTGAAAACACAGTTAAGATTCTTCAGATCGTCGTGATCGTGCGTGATCCATGCCGTAGGCTCCGCCATGCCGAATTCAGGATTGCTGCCGGCCATGCGTTCAACGCCCATCAGCCGCACGCGTTCACCATTAAGATAAAAAGCCGCGTTCTTAACTTCAAATCTGCGCACGCCAAACGTCGTGCAAAAGGAATGAGCGGGCGTACGTCCGGCTTGGATCTCTACCTCCAGCCGGTAGAGATTTGGATGGTCGAAATGCCAGAGCTTCGCATTCGGAAAACTCCCCGTTACGGCCGCGGTTCCTGAACCGGCGCCGCTTAGGCTGGCCTCGGCGGATTTGGGTTTGGTTGCCACGATCAGGCCAGTGGCGTCGTCAACCACTCGCCATCCAACTGTGCCCTTCCATGACTGCGTGCCGGTATTGCTCAGAAAGGCCGAGATATGAAGTCTTGCTTCACCGGTCGCGTCTCCAGGAACGGCCTCGACGTCAACCCGCTCAATGAATACCTCGGGAGATATCAGTAGCCTCACCGGCCGGTAGATTCCCCCATCGTGAGCCCAATCGCTCGATCGGCCGCGTGGCAGCATGTGCTCATTGAAGGAGTTGTCAACGCGAACGGCGATGGTGTTCTGGCCCTCGAACCGCAGCAGTTTCGTGATGTCCAGTTCGAAAGTGGTGTACGGCTTGCCGATGTGCTCTCCCGCGAGTGCGCCGTTCACCCAAATACGGGCCGAATGGAATACCGCCTCAAATTCAACGCGTACCGCTTTACCCCGCCACGAGTCACTGACGTCGAACGTGCGCCGATACCACGCGACGCCCCGGTACTCAGTGAGCGCCGGCTCAATTTGCCAGGTGTGGGGAACGGAAACAGTACGCCAATCGTCCCTTGCCGTATCGGCGTTATACCAAGACTGTTTCGTACCGGAATCGCTGGGATCTGTACGGAATAACCAGTCTCCGTCTAAGCTCACCAGGAGTGTGGGTTCGGCAGAGGCTTCGCCGTTGTTCTGACTTCCGGAGATCTTCCCGTCGGCGCCAAGCGGTGCCATAGCGATTGCTCCAAGGCTTAAGAATTGCGTCAATTTGCGGCGTGAAAACATGTTCTTCCGGGTTTCTCTTTGAACGTGTACGTTAACGCTGTTTAGTAAACCACATGCCCGGTGATGTGTCAACTTCTTCCGCGAGTAAGTAGAAGACAGAAACCACTATGACGAACTCGCCACGCCTTCCATATCCGCTGTCTGCATCTCCAAAAACAAATCCAAATTACTTTGCAGAATGATATGGGCGGGTAAACGCTGCCGCAAAGGCGGACAGGTCCCCTCCACCAGGAACTGGTACATCGAGCGAAAAGCCATTCGGCCCTGGGCTCTCGGCCTCTGATAAATCGTTGCCAAAACGTTTCCGTTCCGGATCAATGGGATGAGCCGCGGAAACAGATCCGTCGTTATCACCAAGGTTCCCGTCACGCGTCCGGCGTCTTCCATCGCTTGCAAAACCGGAAGCGAGTTCGCCGTACTCACATAGACTGCGGCCAGGTTCTTGCGCGCCGCAAGAGCGTCTTTCACCATCGCGTAAGTCCGCTCGGGATCGTCGTGAGTCTCGACCACACCAGCCAGAATCAATGAGCTTTTCATTTTCGTGAGGAACTCTCGCACGCCCCTCACTTTTTCCGAGTGATCCACGGTACTAAGATCGCCCGTAATCACGAGAAGGTCTCCCGCCTTCTGGGCACAACGGGCAAGCAATTCGGCGACGGTGGCCCCGCTGCTGTATGAGTCAATCGACACAGCCGTCAGCCGTTCCGTTCCCGGCGCATCCGTCGCAACACAGACAACCGGTACATGGCTCCGCGCGGCTTTCCGAATCCACGGCTTCAAATCCGCCGGGTGACCGGGCGCCAGTATGATCCCGTTCGTTTTGTCTTCCAATGCCTCCGCGAATAATTCCGTATCGCCTTCACCAAGCCGCGGATATGTCCGAAACTGTAGCTCCACAGAGTCCTGAAACGGAACCGCCGCCTCTTCAATGCCTTCCCGTAGCGCATCGAAAAACGATGCGATCTCTTCAGGCAGATGAACGGAAATCGACAGTTTCTTATCGAGTCTGAGATTGCGTGCCGCCACGTTGGGCCTATAACCCAGCGTCTGGGCCATCTTCAGCACACGCGTTCGAGTCATCGGGTTGATACCCGGTCTCTGATGAAGTGCCCGATCGACAGTTCCGATCGAAACCCCCAGCGCAGTGGCAATGTCCTTGATGCCGGCTGCCTTCGCTCGCTTCCGATTGTCTTCCGAGCTTTTCATTCAAACAACTCCTGCCCATTGTACTTCCAAAATCCACCATCGAGAGCGTGTACGATACCGGCGCGCCGTAGAAATTCACAAAATTCTGTCGGTGCTATAACTCGTAGTAAACAGTGATCAAATCGGGTGCAAGGGACCAATTGACTCAGATTAAATAGCACCGTGTACGTTGACAGCATTGTTTTTCCTGTGATAACGTTCGGCTCTAAGAACGCGTCCGGCTCGCGATTGGCAGATGTGTTGCATCGCTCAGTGAACATCAGGGACGCGCTTGAAAGGGGTGCGCCATGTCCGTCGTCCGATGTCTTAGCCGCATAATCGTTGCTTCTGCCGGGCTTTCGTTAGTAGTTGCTCTACATGCTCAGGTGGACAGCGGAACCATCTTGGGAACCGTGCGTGACAATAGCGGCGCAATTGTTCCAAATGCCACCGTTACGGTCCGCAATGAAGGTACTGACTTCAGTCAGTCCACCGTCACCAGCACCTCGGGCACGTACGTTTTAACGCCATTGAAGATCGGCAAATATAGCGTTGAAGTCGCGAACCCCGGATTCAAAAAGGAAGTACGCAACAGCCTTGAGCTAAATATTCAACAACAGCTAGTCGTGGATTTTAGCCTTCAGGTCGGCGACGTCTCAACCGAAGTTCAAGTCACCACCGCAACTCCCATCCTCCAGACGGAGAGCGGTTCGGTTGGTGAAGTAATCAATTCTCACGTCATAAACGATCTGCCGCTGAATGGCCGCAACTACACATTTCTAGCCAGGTTGGTCCCTGGCGCAACCGTAGGCCAACCCGAGGGGCGAGGTCTGAACGCCAATGGATGGTTTGCCGCAAACG
>JALYVD010000317.1 GCA_030853405.1 Acidobacteriota bacterium
TGATTTGGACAGGCTATCTTCGGCTCACAAAGGAGACCTCCATCCGGAAATCCACATCCCCAACCTTCAAAGCCTTTACTCTAAGCAGGCCTTATCGCAACCCTGTCCTATTTTGGACAGCAGTGTCAAGACTTTGCTAAAAGGCCCAATTTTCCGCGTCGGCCCGTACCTTGAATCTGCAAGCCCCAGAGGCTCAATACCACTATTATCAAACCGACGCTGGCTGATTCCGGGGCCGATACAGAGGGATCTGGAGAAGCGAAAAAAGGATCTGGTGTAACGCCGCCAGCAAGGTAGCGCTCAACAAGAGGGAGGTAAAAGTTGGACCGTCAACTTCTTGGCCGTAGCCGTCGTAGTTCGTGGACCGACTTACCGTCGAAGTCACGAGTACGGGCTCGGCTCCAGGTGAGAATTGATCGAGAGAGCCTACGCAGCCAGCCTCACCGATCAAGCATTCTTTGGAATACGAAAAAGGACCAGCGGTCAAAGTAGCCTGACCACCGGGATATCCAAGTTCGTAAAAAGCCGCCCTATAGATATCACTTGGGTTTCCGGCCGCTATGAGATAGTTTTCGGTCCAGGACGCGGTACCGAGCCAGGCTGCAACAGCCGGCGTTTTCCGATGTTGGTCGAAGCGAACTACGGAAAGGAATTCCGCGCCTGCGACTTGGGCGGGTACGGTGACTTCCGGAAATTCGCGTTCCTGCTCTCCGTTATTCTTTCCATAGAAGACCAGCCTGAAGCGACCCACTCTAGCCGTAACGCCAACGCTGCCGAGAAAGTCCGTGACCGAGGAGATGAGACTTATGCCGACTCACGAAATTCTAGAGCGCTTCATTGCGCGAGTAGAGAGCAACGAACACGACAGGGCTATTGCCGAATTCTATACGGAAGATGCATCAATGCAGGAAAACCAGACGGAGCCTAGGAAAGGACGCGATAAACTCGCCGCTCGGGAACGAACACTTTTAGCCAGAGCGAAGAGCGTGTCGTCGGAATGCGTGCGGCCCGCCTTCCTTGAGGGGGATCGAGTTGTCATACGTTGGAAATTCCACTTCGTCTGGCTAGACGGCACCTCGACCGAAATGGAGGAGATCGCGTGCCAGCGATGGGAAGGAGATCGGATCGCAGAGGAGCAATTTTTCTACGACCCGGCCCAACGCGAGTCCAAATAGGTTGTGCCAATCCTGCGGGCCGCGTGTGAGGGGGTTGGCGAAAATCGCTTGTGCTGCCGGTAAGAATAAAAATCAGTTGAGATTCATCTGCTAGGAGATTTCGATCAAGGGTTCTGGGCCGGTGGTGTCGATCTGGACGTAGGCGAACCGCTCTTCGACTTTCGCTGCGATGCTTTGGGGAGAGATTCCAGGGCGCCTGTCACGAAGCTTTTGGACAAAAGCGATCACCTCCGATACATCGGCCGCCTCGCGCATTTCGTCAACTTTGCCCGGGGCTAACGGGACATCGACATTGACGCCTTCAATCCTCTTAGTTTCGAGAAAGAAGCCTATGACGAACCAAGCCCAGTGCACGGCCGCAGGCGTTTTCTTGGGATATAGTTGCGCCTGGCGTTTGAATTCGGTGATGTAATCCTGATCCAGAGCGTCGCCGCGTTTTGTGGAGCCTCGATTGTTGCTTACAGTACGCCAGAACAGATTGCCCAAGGTGTCAGGCGGGGGCGGCGAGCCGGAAAGTTCCAGGCGAGCGGCCTAACGAGTTTCCAAAGAGACCTAGGAACGATGTGGTCGGCGTCTGCCAGGACGCGAGGGAGTCCACGCCGAGTACGACCGGTGCGCGTCGTTGAAGACTCATCAAGCTAAACTCCTATTGTTCCTGAATCGCTTCAATAGGAAGGCACGAAACTCCATGTCCGCGTCGTATTGTCTCTACCCGCGCTTCGTTCGTCAATTAGTTTTGCCGGCAGCCGCGCTGGGTGTCTTTTTCTTGACGCTCCCGGCCGTGCTCATGGCTCAGTCCGTGCCGCCGGCGCTCGCGTCTCCCGCTGCGCAGCCGCCCCAGGTGGGCCCACACGGCGAGAAGCTCGTTGGTATGCCGAAGTTTCATGCGCCCGCGCCATACGACATTGACGAGCACACGGGCTACAAGCAGATCTTTGACGGTAAGAGTTTCACCGGCTGGGATGCCGACCCGAGCATCTGGCGCGTCGAAGACGGCGTCATGGTGGGCGAAACGCTGGCGGGCAAGCCAAAGGGCAACAACTACGTCGTCTATCGCGGCGAGAAAACACGCGATTTCGACCTGAAGCTGCAGATGAAAATCGAAAAAGGCGGTGGTGGCGGCATTCAGTACCGAAGCGTCACGGGAGTACCGTGGACACGGCCCCAGCCCGCCGGCCAGCCGCCGTATAATCTCAAATTTATGATGACCGGCCCGCAGGCCGACTTCTGGTTCCCGGTCAGTGCACAGGCTGCGTCGTACACAGGCCAGTGGTACTCCGAAAACACGATGCAGGGAATTCTCGCGTATCGCGGTCAGGTAACGCAGTCGCTGCCCGGCCAGAGCAACCGCCTCGTTGCCAATATCGGCGACAAGCAGGCGCTAGGTGGCTATGTGAAGGTCAATGAATGGAACGATTATGAGATCATCGCGCGCGGCGGCGTGATGATGCACATCATGAACGGTCAGCTGATGGCGATTTTTGTCGATGACAATAAAGACTCTGTCAATAACCAACCGGGACTCATCGGCTTCGAGATCGAAAGCCAGCCGTGCAAGATCTCTGTGCGCGATATCTGGCTGCGGAAGTTCGACTAATTAGTTGCGGCTCTTGTCCGCGGAAAACGATATCGGCACGCCGAAGATATCTCGAAAGCTCTTCCCCGCTTCGTTTGCGGTAAACACCTCAAGACCGGCTTCTTCCAGTGCAAGAACCTGTATTGCCGCCGCTCCGTCCTTGACGCCACCGCTGATATCGGTGACGCGCTGCGCATGGCCGCGATCGAGTGAATCAGCCATTCGCAGCAACGGCGCCAAGCAACTCACCAAGCGCTTCGATTCCATATCCAGCGCTTGAAAATGGGTGTGTCTCGGCTGCGGCAGCGACTTGCGATGAAACCGGCAAAGCGCTGCCAGCGTAAGCCGTTCTTTGTCCGTGAATCCCGGCATATCCGAATTGGCGATCAAGTACGCCGAGTGCTTGTGATGTCCCGTGTTGCTCACAAAGTGACCGATGTCGTGAAGGTACCCGGCACTCTCAAGCAATTTGCCGGCTTCGGGCGGCAGTCTATGCACCGGTTGCAGCAATTCGAACAGACGAAGTCCCAGAGCAGCTACGTGGCGCGCGTGTTTCATCGAAACGTTGTAGCGTTTCGCCATCGCCTCTACCACGCCTCGCTGTTCACGCGAAATCTGTGACAGTTCGCGGCCGACACCTCTGGCCGCCAGATCGGCAATGATCCCGTCGCGCACACCGGCAACGCAGTAGTAGAGGGATTTCACTTCGAAGAGTTCCAAGACGCGAAGAAAGACCGCCGCGCCGGCCGTTACGATCTCTGCGCGTCTGGGCCCAATGCCAACGATCTTCCGCCGGGCCGCGAGATCGCTCGCCGTTAGAACCAAAAATAGTTCCCGAATTTGCGAGAGACGTGCCGATGAGCGGTCCGCCTCTTCACGTTTTGAGCGGGCAATTCCATTTGAAGCCGAAACGATAGCGGCCGCCGTAGCCGACGTCACGACCGTGCGTTGAAAAGCCTCCGCTCCATGCAGCCGCTGAAACGGGAGCAGCTTTTCATCTATGTAGGCTTGCAACAGGTGAATTTCCTCGGGCGTGGGTGGGTCCGTTTTGAGAAAGACTTCCGTCAGACGCACAGCTCCGAGAGGCTTCGATACGGAATCGAGTAATTGGCCATTCTGACTCACGATCAACTCAGCGCTTCCACCGCCGACATCGACGATCAGCGTCCGCTCTTTCGACCTGGGCCAACGCGCTTCCACTCCAAGGTGAATCAGCCGCGCCTCTTCGGCTCCCGAGATGATTTCCACGTTGCCGCCCAGAGCCGTCCCGACGCGTTGCATGAACTCCGCTTGATTTCCCGCGTCCCGCACCGCACTTGTGGCGACGGCACGTACGCCAATCACGCCCAAGCGGCCATAGGTTGACGCCATCTTCGCGAGCGCGCCGCATAGAAAGTCGAGAGCCTCGCCGCTGATCCGGCCAGACCGGAAAACGCTTTCGCCAAGTCTTGTGACCTGCCGATCCTCCGCCAGAAGCCGGGTCTCGCCGCCCACCACCTCGGCAGCCATCATGCGGACAGAATTACTGCCAATATCGACTGCGGCGTAGCGGGGCATCAATTCAGTTTCGCAGCTAAAGCTATCGCTTCTGGTTCTCCATCACAGCCCGGAGAATGCCATTGATGCGGGTCGAGTAACCGGGACCGAAGCTCTGCAGCCACTCCATGACATCCGTATCCAAGCGCGCCGCAACAAGTTTACGCGCCGGCCGCCGTGCCGATGACATCTGCTCTTCGGTCAACTCCGGGATGTCGGCATAGTTGATTCCGGAATCCGGCATGTCCTTTAATCGGCGCAGGGCCGCCTTTTGTTTCTCCGATAGCGGCCTATTGAAAATATAGTTTGCGCTCACGCTTACCAGCTTTTCTTGCTGAGATGACCCGGATGATTTCTTCGCCATCGTCGCTCCTATACACATGCACAACCAGCAGCAGGATCACGTCTTCATCGAACGAGGCTCGTCCAATCGCGTGCCAGCGCTGCTCGCCGGTCTGTTCGTCAATGCGGTCTTTGAGCACGACGAAATTAGGATCGTCAAACACCTTGGAAGCTGTTTCGAAATCCAGGCCCCCATGATTTTTTTGATTTGCCGGTCCTTTTGTTCGTCCCACGCGAACCGCACTGTTATACGTATTGTATAACGGTCATGACGCGAAGTGTCGATCTATTCGTCCCGAAGCGCCACGATAGGATCAATCCGCGCGGCGCGGTGAGCGGGCAAGTAGCACGCGAGAAACGCCACCGCAGCCAGGATGAACGTTACGGCTGCTAAAACCGCTGGATCTGAAGGCGCCACGCCGTAGAGCATACTGCGCAAAAACGGAGTGAGAACCAAAGAGGCAATAACTCCTATCGCCAGGCCTGTTCCCGCAAGCTTCATGCCCTGTCCGACAACCAGATTGAATACGTCGTGCCGGTCGGCTCCGAGCGCAGTCCGAATGCCTAGCTCGCGCGTGCGCTGCAGCACGGAATACGAGATCACTCCGTACAAACCAATCGCGCCAAGGATAAGCGCCAATCCGGCAAATAGGACCAGTAGGGTCATACTAAACCGCTGTTGAGCGATAGAACCGCCGAGGAGTTCTTCCAGAGAACGCGGCGAGGACATCGGTACCCCGTCGGAGACTGTCAATGCTTCACGCCGCATCTGTTCGGCCATTCCAAGCGGATCGCGCAATGTGCGGATCACCCATTTCACCGGAGCCAACTTTGTGCCAGACGCAGTCACATAGTCCGGCAATTGGGCGAGCGGCTCAAAAAACATCGGAGGCGGCGGACTGCCCAACCCCATTTCGCTCGTATCCCCAACCACGCCGATAATCTGTCTGGGCACATCCGCAAACTCCGGCCCCATGACTCGGCCCACGAGAATGCTTTCCCCAAGACAGCTTTTACCCTTGAAGAATTTCCGCGCAAAGGCCTTGTTGACGATTACGACTCCGCTGCTTTGACGAGTGTCCCTTTCGGTGAACGCTCTGCTGGCCGTGACCGGAATGCCCATCGCCGCGAAGTAATGGGGTGAAACCACCCTGAACTGCTCGTCCGGCATGTTCGCTAGCGAGGTGGGATGGCCCACAATCTCGAATGGGAAGTCCCCGCCCTGTTCAAATGGCGGCACGTTTGTAAGACCAACGGCTATCACTCCGGGCTGTGATTCCAGTCTCGTCACGATCCGGTCACAAAGTGCGGCAGCTGTTTTTGTGGTGGAGAAGCGTTCATCGCTCAAGGACATCTGCATCGTCAGGGCAGTGTGAGGATCGAATCCGGGCGCAACCCGGCCCAGGTGCAAAAACGTCTCGACCAAGAGGCCTGCGCCAGCCAGAAGGACCAGCGATACGGCGACTTCAAACACCACGAGGAGCCGACGGACGCGGTTCGACGTGGCGCTTGCCGTAGTTCGAAGGCTCCCTTCGCGAATCGGATTGCTCATTCCCAAACGCATGTTCTGAAACGCCGGAAATAGCCCAAACAAAATGCCCGTGACCGCCGAGGCGCCCACGGCGAACATCAGGACGCGCCAGTCGATCGCGATATTCGAAGCAAGCGGTAAATTGTTCGGCGTCAAGCTGAGGAGCATTGGAAGAGCAGCCTGCGCCAGTAACACCCCGAGCAGCCCGCCGGTGAGCGAAAGCAAAAGGCTCTCCGTAAGCAGTTGCCCCACCAGATGCCGGCCGGTGGCACCCAATGCAGTACGCACCGCTAGCTCATGCTGCCGCCCAACCGAACGGGCAAGCAGCAGATTCGCCACATTGGCGCAAGCCAGTAATAGCACGAACCCGACTGCCGTCATCAAGATCAAGAGCACGGGCCGAACGTCGCCAACAAGCCAGTCGTGATAGCGGATGACAGCGGCGGTTTCGCGCGTATTTATCTGCAAGTCGCCGAAGCGCTTTCGCAGGAGTTCGGAAACCACCCGCATGTCCGCCTGCGCCTGTGCGAGCGGAACATCGTCCCTCAGACGGGCGATCACTTTGAAATTGTTTGCGCGGTCGCGGATCGATTTTCAACTGCAGGGGCGTCCATACTTCCGCATGTTCGGGGAAATCGAAGCTTTCGGGCATCACGCCCACAACAACGTAATTAGCGCCACTCAGCGTGAGAGTCTGTCCAATCGCGTTTGGGCTTCCATGGAATAGCCGCTTCCATATTGCATAGCTGAGGATCACAAAATGACCGCCTCCGGGTTTGTCTTCAGCTTCAGTAAAACTCTGGCCGATGACTGGGCGAACACCTAGGACGCGAAAGAAATCGGCCGTAACAGGTAAAGCCGTAAGCCGCTCGGGCTCTCCACGGCCAGTGAGATTCACGCCATTCGGAAGATAGTTAAGAGCGGCAACGGCCTGAAAAGAGTGGTTCTCTTTCCGGCAACGGACAGCGTCGAACTCGCAAACGTTTGAAAACGAGCTTAACGAGCCGATTGCAAATGAGACACAAGCACTTAGAGTGCCAGCATTGCCCGACTGACGCGGTTTTGAATCCAGCTCTCGCTAGACTGGAATTTCGAGCAAGTAAAGCTTATGCCATGAACAGACTGTTGCACCCTGTAAAGCATCGTTACCGGCGCTGGATCGATCGCTGGGAGCATGAGCTTGTAACGCGGTCCACGGATCGTGTGGTGAGGCCGTTCGATTATGGGCTCGAATGGACCAAGGATTGGCCGGTCACGCGCGATTTTCCAATCGACGACCGCTCTCCGGCCGATTACCTTTTTCGCCTGAACGAGCGCGCTATTGCCAGAAGCGACGAGTTCTTTGGGTATGAGAGACCGAACGATTTCAAATTGGAAGGCGATTGGCTGCAGTTCGAGTCGCCGGTAAAGACTCCTTACGCTGAAAACAATCGGGTGCGCGGGCTTTGGTTTCCCACGCGCACGCCGAACCGCAAAGCAGTAGTCGTTCTGCCGCATTGGAACTCGAAACTGCCTCAACATAATGCGCTCTGCGCGGGTCTGCAGAAGCTGAACATTTCAACTCTCCGGCTGAGCCTGCCGTACCACGATGCGCGGATGCCTCCCGAACTGGGCCGGGCCGATTACTCGGTTTCCTCGAATATCGCCCGCACCATCGATGCAACGCGGCAGGCGGTGATTGACACGCGCTGCTGCTTCGACTGGCTGGAGGAGCAGGGCTTTACGGAATTGGGGATAGTAGGCACAAGCCTCGGCTCTTGCTACGCGTTTCTGGCCAGCGCGCATGACTCTCGCATTCGCGTCAACGTATTCAATCATTGTTCGACTTATTTTGCCGATCCGGTATGGGAGGGTGCGTCCAGCCGCCATATTCGCGCCAGTCTGGAGCCCGTCATCGATCTTGAGACTCTTCGGAAGCTCTGGCTTTGCATCAGCCCTCCCAGCTATTGGGATCAGTTCACTGCGAAAAAGAAGCGCTCGAAGTTCATCTACACGCGCTACGATACGACGTTTCCGGTCCACCTCTCGCGCGAAGTGATCCGGGGAGCGCAGAAACACAAATGGAACCACGATGTTGCCGTGTTGCCGTGTGGCCACTACACGATGGGCGAGTTTCCGTTCAAATACATCACCGGGTATGAGATCTGCTCTTTCTTGAAGCGCAATCTGTAGCGGGATGCGGAAAAACGCTGGGACAGGCGACGTTTTCCGCTCGCATGACGCATTTCTTGTTGATTGCAGGCCCGCAGTGCGAGGGAAAACGAAGCCAGTCCCGGTTTTTCCGCAAAAAAGGTTAAGGACTTAAATAATTTCGCTCCACGTGCCGCAAAAGCTCTAAATTCTGCATCGAACGCATGTGGACCAGCACCGGGTCCCTATTCCACGAGAACGAACGAATGATGAAATGTAAAAAGCCTAACACTGGAATACTGCTGTGTGCGGGATTCCTAGTATTGACGGCAATATCTTTGGCGCAAGCACCCGGACCGGCTACAACACCGGCACCCGAGTCAGGCGGAGCTGGTATGCAAGTTTCTCCGCCGCCTCAGACGGGCGATCCTAGCTACCACGGCAGCGTACCCCAAGGGACAGCCTCCGCGACGGCCATTCCTCTTAGCCTGGGTGACGCAATTGCCCGCGGACTGAAGGCCAACCTAGGGCTGCTCACGAGTCAGCAGTCAAGTAATGAAGTTCGCGCACAACGGTACCGGGCTTTAAGCGGACTGCTTCCCAATTTAAGTGGACAAGCCGGTGAAACAGTCGAACAGGTCAACCTTCAGACACTTGGAATATCGTTTAAGGGACCGGGGTTTAGCATTCCCAATATCGTCGGCCCGTTCGCCTATCAGGGGGCAACGGCGAACGCCACCATTCCGATTTTCAATTACAGCTCGCTCAGTAACTTCAAGGCTTCGCGCGCAGATCAGCAAGCTTCCGTGCTTTCGATTAAGAACGCACGCGATCTTGTGGTCCAGGCGGTCGGGAATGCCTATCTTCAGATCATCGCGGACGGCGCACGCGTGATCGCCACGCAGGCGGAGATTGATGCCGACACCGCTGTCTTCACTAACGCCAGACGGCGTCACGATGCGGGTACCGCGATTGGTATCGACGTGCTGCGCTCGCAAGTTGAATTGAAGCAACGTCAGCAGCAATTGGTGGCGCAGAACAATCAGCTGGAAAAAGATAAGCTCGGTCTCGGACGAATTATCGGTTTACCGCTCGGCCAGGAGTTCACGGTTGCCGATCCCTCGCCTTCCGTGCCGCTCGAAGCCATTTCGTTGAAAGACGCGCTTGCCAAAGCTTACGATAACCGGCCCGATCTTCAGGCGGCAAAAGCACGTGTGACCGCAGCCGAGTTCTCCTTACGCGGCGCCAAAGCCGAACGCTATCCGACGCTGCAGGCGCAAGGCTTCTATGGCGATGAGGGACGGCACTTATTCACAAACTCGCACGGCGTCTTTACGGCGACGGGTTCTATCCAGTTCAACATTTTCGATGGCGGCCGGATCAAAGCGGATATTCTGCAAAACGACTCCGAGCTAAAAAACCGCCGGAACGAATTCGAGAATCTTCGTGGACAGATCGATTACGAAGTCCGGAGCGCGCTGCTGGATCTGAAATCGGCTGGTGACCAGGTCGATGTGGCGAAGAGTAATCTTGAGTTGGCAAACGAGACGCTGAAGGAATCGCGGGACCGCTTTACGGCGGGCGTGACGAATACCGTGGAAGTTGTGCAAGCACAACAGACACTGGCGGAGGCGAATGAAAATTCGATCTCGGCGCAGTATGCCTATAATTTGGCCAAAGTGGCGCTAGCGCGCGCGCTCGGGCTGGCGGAACAGGGTTTGAAATCGTATTTCAATCAACAGCCATGAGTGAGGATACCCGGGATATTCATTCATTCGCGGAACCGTGGCGCGTTCGCGTTGTACATTGCACGCTGAACCTGGAAGTCGATTTCGATCAGAGGCGATTGCGCGGAACGGCGGAGTTGCGTGTGGTCCGGCGCGACCCCAATGCCCTTCTTATCCTCGATACCCGCGACCTGCTGATTGAAGATGTACGGTGCACTGGATCGCCTGGATCGGCTGTCTATGAGTTGGGAGACCGCGATCCAATCCTCGGCAGTCGGCTTACGATCCAACTCGGAGCCGACGCCAACGTTGTCACGGTCCAATACGCGACTCAGCCCTACGCCAGTGGTTTGCAATGGTTGAACCCCGAACAGACGGCCGGCAAGAAGCACCCGTTCCTGTTCAGCCAGAGTCAGTCTATTCATGCGCGGAGTTGGATTCCAATACAGGACTCACCCGGCGTACGCGTCACCTACGATGCACGGATAAAGATCCCCGCGGACTTGAAAGCGCTGATGAGTGCGGAGCGGCTGGGAGTTGACGACGGATGGCATGTGTTCAAAATGGGACTCGCTGTCCCGCCCTATCTGATTGCGCTTGCGGTTGGCGACGTGGACTATGTTTCGCTAGGGCCGCGAACCGGAATCTACGCGGAAAACTCCGCCCTCGCGGCCGCGGCGAGCGAATTTGAAGACATCGAAAAGCTCGTCGAGGCAGTAGAGCGGTTGTATGGGCCCTATCGCTGGGGACGCTATGAACTGCTGGTGCTGCCGCCAAGTTTTCCATTCGGCGGCATGGAAAATCCGGTCGTTACTTTCGCCACGCCCACCGTCATCGCAGGCGACAGGAGCCTGGTTGGCCTCGTCTCTCATGAACTCGCGCATTCCTGGTCCGGAAATCTGGTTACGAACGCCACGTGGAGCGATTTCTGGCTGAATGAGGGCTTCACAACCTACATTGAGAATCGCATTCAGGAAGAAGTCTATGGCCTGGAACAAGCGCTGATGGAGCAGGTGCTTGACCGGCGTGAGATTGAAAAAGAATTACGTGAGTTTGAGCCGCGTGACCAGATTTTGCATATCGACCTCAGCGGGCGAGATCCAGATGACGGCTGCACGCGTGTTCCTTACATCAAAGGCGCGCTGCTGCTGCGGCAGATGGAACAGGTATTCGGGCGGGACGTCTTCGATGCTTTTCTGCGCTCCTATTTCGATCACTTCAAATTCCGAAGCATTGCGACCACCGAGGCCCTCGACTATTTGCGCCGGGAGTTGTTTGACCACTATCCGGAGAAAGCAAAAAACATCCCGTTACAGCAATGGGTGTTCGAGCCGGGTCTGCCCGATTC
>JALYVD010000322.1 GCA_030853405.1 Acidobacteriota bacterium
AGGAGCAGGATCACCTGATCGCACTGGCAACCGCGCTCGGCATCGATCCTCCAAACCCGGGGATTGCGGATTAGTTCAGCCTTTGTCGGAAGAAGAACATATGCTGCCAAGGCAGCGTTTCTACCAAGTGGTCCAACACGTAGCCTCCCGCTGACAGTTCGGCCTCTACATCCTTGACGGTCATCTCATGCTCGGGCCTGATGGGCACGTTCGGATCCTCTTTGCGGAATTCAACTAGGACGAGCTTCCCATCGGGCCTAAGCGCGCGGGCAACATTGCGCAGGACGGCTTGCGGTTCTGAAAGCTCGTGATAGACGTCCACCATGAGCACGTAATCGAGAGCGCCTGGAGGTAGACGTGGATCGGTTTGTGTTCCCAGAATCGGTTTGATGTTGGTTATCTTCAGAGCGGCGGCGTTGCTCTGAAGCCGCGTGAGCATAGCGGGCTGTATGTCATTTGCATAGAAGGTACCGCCCGGCTGAATGCGTTTTGCAATGCGCAGAGCATAGAAGCCGGTGCCAGCGCCGACCTCACCGATATTCATTCCCGGCGCGAGATGAAGCGCGGCGATCGCCTTTTGAGGCTGCTCCTCCCGTTCACGCTCGGGACGGTCGAGCCAGTCCGCGCCGTCAATGCTCATCGTGGGAGCAATGACACGGCCGGTGACCGGACTCACCCTCCTATCGCTGCCTGTTTGGAGAGGTTTATATCCGAGTACGAGAAGCGCCGAGATGGCGAGACGAGCCGCGAGTGGAGTGAAAAGCAGGCTCATGCATCACTTCCGGCGCCATATTCCGGCGCGGAACTCCGCGATGAATTTCTCCGGGTCCTCCATGCTTGTTTCGATCGAGACCAGTCCGTTCATCAAGTACAAAATCGCCGCCGGCAAACCAACGCCGGAGAGAAATAGCAATGAAAATATAACCCAACTACCCAGAAATTCGTAGCGAACGATTTTTGACATTTTGTTTTGTCTTCCGGCCGTGGCTCGGAAGTCTTTGTTTGCCTCAGAGTAACAGCACCTGCATCGAGCCGCCTAGCGGCACTACAATGATTTGTGTGCAGACCACCACATCTTCCGGAGATATCGGGGAAGCCTATCTGATAGACGCAATCTGGAGTCTCCGCAGCTATAAGAAGCTGGCGGAGGCCGCCCTCTCGCAGATCTCCGACCGGGACTTGTTCCGCCTCCTCGACCCAGAAGCCAACAGCATTGCGATGTTGGTAAAGCACATGGCTGGAAACATGCGTTCCCGATGGACCAATTTTCTGACCACAGACGGTGAGAAACCGGACCGCCATCGCGATCAGGAGTTCGGGATCGAGGAAGGCATGACGCGGGCCGACGTTATGAAGCTTTGGGAGGGAGGCTGGACCTGCGTTTTGGAGTCCGTTTCGTCTCTGCGTTCGAGTGATTTGGATCGAAGGGTTTATATCGCGGAAAAGGAGCATACGGCCTTACAGGCGATCAACCGGCAACTGTTGCACTACGCGGGACACGTCAATCAGATCATCATGCTTGCGAAGCACTTCGCTGGCCCCTCCTGGAGATCTCTGAGCATCCCCAAGGGTCAATCCGAAACATTCGCGAAGGAGTTCGAAAAGCTTAGGTCCGGTCGGGAATAGTGAAATAAAACGTTGCGCCTTCTTCGGGCTGCGCCTCCGCCCAAATGCGGCCGCCATGACGTTCGACGATCGTTTTACAGATCGCGAGACCTATGCCCGTGCCGGGAATTTCTGGGCCATACAGCCGCTTGAAAATGCCGAATACCCTGTCGGCGTACCTTGGATCGAATCCAGTGCCGTTGTCTCGTACGGAAAACATCCAAAGGCCGCGTTGGCGTTGGGCCTCGGCATGTATCAACAGCGGAACTCCGGAGCGGCGATATTTGATTGAGTTTCCAATCAGATTTTGGAACACCTGCGACACCTGCGATGCGCTCGCATGAAGAGTGGGCAGCGCGCCGTGCGTAATCGTCGCACCAGAGTCTTCGATACTGGCGCTTAGATTCTGGAGGGTCTTCTGAAACACCAGCTCAACATCGATTTCCTGGCGATTGGGTTTATCGATACCAGTGAGTCGAGAGTACGTAAGTAGATCCGTAATCAACGTGCCCATGCGGCGTGCCCCCGCCGTGACGATGCCGATGTACTGACTGCGCTCGGGGGTCAATTCGCCGTTCGTGAATGTGTTCGCCAGCATTTCAGCAAAGATGGAGACGTTACGCAGAGGCTCCTGCAAATCGTGGCTTGCGACATAGGCAAACTGCCGAAGATCGTCGTTTGACCTCTGCAACTCCGCTTCAATCTGTTTCTGTTCCGTGATGTCGGTGTTCGTCCCGAACCAGCGGACGACCCGCCCGGTCTGATCGCGAATTGGCATCGCTCTCCCAAGGAACCAGCGATATTGGCCGTCCGCGCCGAGGAGGGGAAATGTATCTTCCCAAGACTCGCCGGTTTCGAAGCTATGTTGAATGCGGGTGACTACGCGATCGACGTGGTCGGGATGATGAGATTTCTGCCAGGCCCAGCCTCTCGCTTCGTTCAATGTAGTGCCCGTGTAGCCGAACCACCGCTGGTTGTACCAAAAAATAAAGCCGCTTTCGTCAGCCATCCAGGCATGTTGGGCGATGTTATTGGCCAGTGTCCGAAAGCGTTCCTGATTTTCGGCCATGGCCTGTTTCCGCGCTGTAACATCGCGGCCGATTGACTCTACGACAGTCTCACCGGCGGCGTGGGCAAGAAATCGCTGCTTGATTTCAACGGTGATCTCCCGGCCGTCTTTTCTCAGAAAGCGCCACTCGGCTGCCTCGAAATCGGATTCCTCCGCGATCGGCGTAAGCGCCAAATGGCGACGAGCGTTCTCGCGTTGCTCAGGGACAAGTAAGTCGATGAAGTTCAGACGCAGCAATTCGTCGCGGGTATATCCAGTCAAACGCTCTGTTCCGTGATTGACATGCAGCAGATGGCCTTCAACGTCCCGAACGTAAACCATATCGCTTGCATTTTCGACTAGTTCGCGGAAGCGTTTTTCGAGCACCGACTCACGTTCCATCTGACGTCTGATGATTTGCGTCTGCGCCCCTACTCGCCGCCGCAAGATCGCCCCCCAGATCGCCACGGCCGCGGCAATTGCAAGCAGAATTGCAATGGCGCGTAAGGCCAGTGCCCGCGTAAACCAGGGCGCGTTCTTCAGGACTCGAATGTCGCTCGAAGATCGCATGAGTAACTCGAACGAGCGTGTCGTACCACGGTCGCCTACCTGGATCACACACACACCCGTCGAAGTCACCCGGCTGCCTTCCTCGAGCTGAGGGAAGTTTTCGGACTTCGCTGGCCGCCGGACACGTGCGGTGAAAACCGTGCTCCCATCCTGTAGAACGAGGATCTCCTCCTGTGCCGACCGGCTCGCATCCAACAACGTCGCTTGAATTCGGACCAACATCGCGTCGGGCAGTGCGGGACGATTTTCCCGTGAACGCACCATCACCTCGTCAGCCCTCATATCAAGGGGCGCAACCGGCGGGCGCGGTCCAGAAACATGGAGGACCGCATCCTCCAAGAGCGTAGAGTATGTGCCCGGAGCCGGAAATCCGACTGCGTCCACAAGGTCGCCAACTCGCGCCGACGTTGGCCCAGTTGTTAGAACCAGAAGCCCGCTATTTTCATCCTGCAGAAAAATGCGTCTCGGCTCCGCCAGTGTCACGATGCCGCGCACCTTCACCCGATGCAGCGCGTTTGGCGTCGGCCGGAACTCGAAAAGATGATTGATTGTTGTTAAAGGAACCGAGAAGGGGTCGCCACCCGGATGCAAAATTTGAACGTCGGATGGCCGCCCTACCAAAAGCACGTTCCGCTCGAACTGCCGGCGGCTGTTGGACAGAACCAGGCAAACCCCTTTGATCCGCACGCTGCTATCCGGTAGTTGGTCCAGAGCTAGACCGCCTGTGTCCCGTAGATATGCCCAGACCAGATTTCCGCCAACGTCCACGTGCAGGGCGGTGGCATGCCATCTCCAGATCGGTGGGTCGACGACGCTAACGGATCGAACGACCCCTTCCACCTGGATATAGTCGTTGTCGCAAGCGCCGCTTGAGATGAAGTTCCAATCGGCTTGACGCGCCTTTGGCAGAGGTCCTGTCCCCACCACGCGCACTTTACTCGCTTCGACTATAGGCGCAAAGTTACCGGGAGCCGTGCGGCCCGTTATCTCAACGATCTGCCCAATGTTGAGAACCAAAGGCGGCATCGACGCCGCTGAAACGTAAACTGAATCCGTGGCGTCCTGGACGGAAAATCCGCGCCATTCCGGCATCACCTGTGTTACTACGGCTCGGAGCAACACAGGACTGGCCTGGCGCGCCGCAGCCGTCGAGAGACGATGAATTTCGAGTGCGTTCCTGAGTGGTGGCTTCCGCGGCTGTGCTCCAAACAAGGCAACCGCCAACAGCGCCAAGGTCATTGCCAGCTTCAAAAACAGTGATCCAAGTGACCGGATAAGTGTCGTCTGAAGTATACACGCTACTATATCGAGATGGCCGGGTCTTACCTCGCTGCCGCTCATGGGATGTGAACAGAAGCCGACACTACCAGCCGTCTTGCTTGTTGAAGATAATCCGGCGGACGTCCTCCTCGTGAGAAAAGCTCTGCAGGATCTTTGCACGCCGGTTCACCTGACGGTCGCCGATAACGGCCATGATGGTCTCGTTCTTCTGATGCACGGCATGAAGACGCCAGATCTGGTGATCCTGGATTTAAATTTGCCCAGGCTGGACGGCTTTGGCGTGCTCGCCGGGTATAAGCCGCGGATTGCGCCAGTCGTGGTGTTCAGTTCTACGCAAAACGCCGAGGAAGTCGAAAAAGCATTGGCGTTAGGAGCGGATGAATTCGTTCATAAGCCAGGCGATCTCTCCAGCTTTATGAAGGCGATACAACAGATGGTTGGAAAGTTCATCCCGAAATCCTGAGAGAAGAGCCGTCGGATAATGGGGACGCGATGCCAGAAAATATCGACGACGAATTGATTCATCTGACCTGTGCGCATTGCGGCAAAATCAGCAGTATCAGCTACGGACACTTAAGGCGATCGGGCAACGCGCCATGCCCTTATTGTGGCTGGCTTTTACCGGTCGAGCGGGGTGAGGCTCACGACGACGCTCTGCGAAAAGCGCAAGAACTTGACGGCGCTCCGGATGGTCTTGGATCGCACGAGTAGAACGACTACCGGGAAGAAGCCGGACGTGGGCGTCCGGCGCGGATCGGGGATCCGCCCTACTAATAGTTGGCGCTAACGAGATACTGAGAGTTCGGCAACTATTGAATGCTGGTGCTTCATGCAGGTTTTCGCGAGCGGTGCCTTGTTCTGTGGGGGGAAACGTCGATTGATCAAAGCGCGCCCGTAGAAGGCGGCGCCATGCACCCCTTTGGCGCGGGTTATGAACAAATAACGGACGCCCTGGAGAACATGGGTATCAAGACTCCTCGCGGCGAGCCCGCGGTCTCGGGAGTTTGGCTTCCGTCAACGGCAACGATGCCCGTCCCGTCAAGTCCGCTCTTAAGCGACGCTCGCTGTAAGAAAGCCACGCTTGTGACAGAGTGGCCGGTGGACACGGTTGCGCTAAGGCCAAGCGCCGCTCTGGATTTCCTATGCATGGCGGCGGGAAAAGAAGTGCTTCGGCCTGGTGTTGTGGCGGGCGTGGATCTTATTTATTGGACCGAGGGGATGCGATTCGCAGGGACGCTGGCCGCCCGTCAACAGTTTCTGCCGGATCTGGTCAGAGAGGACGGCCGTTTCTGCGCGCGTTGGCGTGCGGCGTATGTGGGACGGGATGACGACCGGCTTCGCGCAATGATTGCCGCTCTGCCCCATGCAGCACGTGCGCTCACGCCCCAAATCGCGGCCGAGACACTTGTGACCGCGTTCGTTGACACCTTTGTCGATGAACTTGTCAGGACCTCTTCTCGCCCTCTCCAACGGTTTGGACCAGGTCTGCACGACCGCTGGATTGAAGCGTTGCACACCCCGAAGGCGCGGGTCACGGGAGGTGAAGCGGAATTGGAGGGCTTCGAGGCGCAGCTTCGCGAATGGAGCCGTCCCGTGTCGCTGTCGGGCGCCGCTCCCTATCGCTTGTGCTTTCGTCTGGAAGAACCTAAGACAGACGACACGCCGATTTGGCAGGTGCATTATTTGTTGCAGTCGCGCCGTGATCCGAGCCTGTTGATCCCGGCTGAAACCGTGTGGAAGGCGAAGGAGAGCAAGCCGCCCATTTGGGCGCAGGCTGGGTTTAATCAGACTGGATTCAAGCCTCGCGAGCACCTGCTGTTTTCTCTCGGACAAGCTTCGGCCATCAGTCCACGGGTGGAAGAGAGTCTGCGGTCGGCGGCTCCGAGCGGTTATGAAGTCGATACAGATGGCGCGTTTGAGTTCTTGAACACCAAAGCCGCGGCGCTCGAAGAGGCCGGGTTTGGAGTGATGCTGCCCGCGTGGTGGAGCCGCAAAGGAACCAAGGCGCGCGTGAGTGCCGGAGCACACGTGAAGAGCCCGTTCAAAACCGGCGGCGGCATTTCGCTCGACGCATTGCTGCAATTCGAATGGCAGGTTTCGATCGGCGGCGAACAAGTGTCGTTGCGCGAACTGCGGGCGCTGGCGGCGTTGAAAGCTCCGCTCGTGAAGTTCCGGGGTCAGTGGGTGCAAATGAGCGCGCAGGAGATCCAGGCCGCGCTCGATTTTTGGAAGAAAGGCGACGGCCCGGTGACAGCGCGCGAGGTTGTGCGCATAGCGCTGGGAGCGGCGAGGCCTCCTGGTTCGGTCGAGTTTGCGGGCGTGTCGGCGGAGGGTTGGATTGGCGATTTGATTCAACGGCTGGAAGGGCATACGCCATTCGAGGAAGCGCCCGTTCCGGCAGGATTGAAGGCGACGTTGCGGCCTTATCAGATTCGCGGTTACTCATGGCTTGCCTTTGTGCGCGAATGGGGCTTGGGCGCGTGTCTGGCCGACGATATGGGTTTGGGTAAAACGATTCAGACACTAAGTCTGATTCAGCGCGACCGCAGCTTAGGAGCGAGGCGTCCGGTGCTGTTGCTGTGCCCGACTTCGGTGGTCGGAAATTGGCAAAAAGAAGCGGCGCGGTTCACGCCAGAGCTGTCGGTGATGGTCCATCACGGGATAGGGCGATCGAAGGGAGATCTGTTTGTGAAGCAGGCCTCCGAGCACGCCATGGTTGTTTCAAGCTATGCGCTGCTGCACCGCGATTTCGAGCATTTGAAAGAAGTGCCGTGGGCGGGCGTCGTGCTCGACGAGGCACAAAACATCAAGAACCCCGAGACGAAACAGGCGGCGGCAGCGCGCGCGCTGAGCGCGGATTACCGCATTGCTTTGACGGGTACTCCGGTCGAGAACAATGTCGGCGATCTCTGGTCGGTGATGGAGTTTCTTAATCCCGGACTGCTGGGCAGCCGAGCCGAGTTCAAGCGGAACTTCTTCCTGCCGATTCAGAGCGGTCACGATCCGGACGCGGCAGTTCGTCTGAAGAGAGTTACCGGGCCGTTTATCCTTCGGCGTCTCAAGACGGACAGGTCGATTATCGATGACCTGCCGGAGAAGCAGGAGATGAAGGTCTTCTGCACGCTTACGAAAGAGCAGGCGTCTCTCTACGCGGCGGTGGTGAAGGATTCGATGGACGCGATCAAAGCCGCGGAAGGCATGAAACGCAAGGGCGTGGTGCTGGCCACGATCTCGCGGCTGAAGCAGGTCTGTAATCACCCGGCGCAACTCTTGCGCGATAATTCGGCGCTGGAGGGACGTTCGGGCAAACTCACCAGATTGACTGAGATGGTGGAAGAAGCGATGTCGGTTGGCGACCGCGTGTTGATCTTCTCGCAGTTCGCCGAGATGGGCTTCATGCTGCAGCGGCACTTGCAGGAGACATTTGGGCGCGAGGCACTTTTTCTGCATGGAGGCGTTCCGAAAAAACAGCGCGACGAAATGGTAGAACGCTTTCAGGATGAGGCGGACGGGCCACCGTTGTTCGTTCTTTCGTTGAAGGCGGGCGGCACGGGATTGAATCTAACACGCGCGAACCATGTATTCCACTTCGACCGGTGGTGGAATCCGGCGGTCGAGAATCAAGCCACCGACCGCGCCTTCCGGATTGGTCAAACCAGGAACGTTCAAGTGCATAAGTTTGTTTGCGCGGGCACGTTCGAGGAGAAGATCGACGAAATCATTGAGCACAAGAAAGAGATTGCTGCGAATGTGGTCGGGACGGGCGAAGGATGGCTCACGGAACTTTCAACTTCGCAGTTGAAGGATCTGTTCGCACTGCAGAAATCGGCCGTGGCGGAATAGGATGGCGTTCGATAAGTGGAATCGCTATGGGGGCTTTCCTCCGCCGTCCGTGCCGCGATCGGCCAAAGGTGGAATTAAGGCGACCGCGCAGCGCGGGAAATTTGGGGCTAGCTGGTGGGCCCGCAGATGGATTCAGGTGCTGGAGAGTTTCGAGCTTGGCTCGCGGTTGCAGCGTGGCCGTTCTTACGCGCGCAAGGGACAGGTGCTTTCGATTGAAGTCGGTAGGGGAGTGGTTGAAGGATTGGTGCAAGGCTCACGGCCGACGCCTTATCAGGTGAAGATCAAAGTGCGCCCGCTGCTCGAGCCGGAGTGGAAGCGGATTGCGGAGAAGCTTTCGACACAAGTGTTATTTGCGGCGAAGTTACTGGCAGGCGAGATGCCTGCCGAGATTGAGAGCGTGTTCAGTGAGGCGGGATTGTCGTTGTTTCCGCAGAAGCTGAGTGAAATTACGACGAGTTGCTCATGTCCGGATTGGTCGAATCCGTGCAAGCATGTGGCGGCGGTCTATTATCTGCTGGGGGAGGCGTTCGACCGCGATCCGTTTCTGATTTTTCGAATGCGGGGCATGGATCGTGAGGAGTTTGCGGCGATACTCGGGGAGAGCCGGGTTGAGGAGGAAGTGGCTCATGCGCTGGCGCCGGTCGCGCCGCCGGAGCCGTTGCCGGTGAATGCGGATGAGTTCTGGGGTGCGAAAAAGCCGGTACCCGATTTGTTTGAGGATGTTACTGCGCCCAAGGCAGTGGCCGCGTTACCACGGCGGTTGGGGAACTTGCAGTTTTGGCGGGGGGAACTGCCGCTGATTAGAGCGCTGGAGCCGTCATATGAGAATGCTTCGCGGCGGGGGGAGGAGATTTTGATAGGGGAGAAGGGGTAGAAAAGTAAGGCAGAGACGTGACTGTATGTGTCCAATATTTTGACAACTGGTCCAGGTGAATGAAAGAGATTAATGCGCTCGCGTCGCGTGGTGGACCCGCTGGCATGCTGGGTGGTATCGGCGTGCGGCTCATGTCCCGGAGGATCACAAGCCGCGATTCGCTCGATGAGGACATGTGGAATTTCGTGCATTCATCGGGCGACGTGCTTACGTCTGGTCTTCTCTCCAATCGCCGCGGTATCCATCGCGGACTCTTCCAAGAGGGTATACCGGTCGATTTTCTCAAGTCAGCGGATCTCAAGAGCCGCAGGCACGAATATAAATTGCTCATCCTGCCGCTGCCGATTTCAATGAGCCAGGAACTGATTCGAGACGTAAGTGACTACCTCCGCAACGGCGGCCCGCTGATTTCGGGGCCATTCCCGGGCCGCTTCTCGCGCTATGGCGTTGCCAGCCCGGGCGAACTTCCTCGGGATGTCATCTGAGCCGTTCGGCGTGGAGCACAAGCAGATCCTTACAATTTCCGATCGCCCCGCCCATCCTTCACAGAGCTCCTTCAGATCGGAAAATCTGAAGTCTCTGAAATTATCGGGAGCGTGCCAGTTCTTCGGAATGGAGATCGATTATTTGCAGTACCTTACGATGAGCACAGCCTCGCCATGTCACTAAGGCGGAAGATTTTCTTGGCGTGAGTGTCACAGTAGTGAACGGATCGGTGCGCGTGAGTGTTGGGTGGAGTGGTCCCCAAAACTGAGACAAGTAGTTAGGCTCAAAATCCATGGAACGGAGAATTGAGTCATGGGGTTGTCGCGCCGACAGTTCACGAAAGAGTTTAAGTTGGCCGCCGTGCGGCGGCTGGAGCAAGGTGTATCGATGGCGGAGGTAGCACGCG
>JALYVD010000332.1 GCA_030853405.1 Acidobacteriota bacterium
GAATCGGATTGTAAACGGCTAGCGGAGGAATACCGTTCTTCGGATCGGGCGGATTGTTTCGACGTCCCGCGAGAACGGCGTTGACAGGGAAATGCACAGGCTTGCCGGCGGGAATTTCGCGAGCGAGCCGAGTTCCGATCTCGGCCAGATACATATCGCGCGGGTTCACCAGATCGGGGCGACGCTGCAGATAACGCGGATTCTTCGAGGGGTTGCCGTCAACCAGCCGCGGCTGGGAGGAGGACACTACGTAACTGGTTTGCGGGTCTTTCACAAAATCGCCCAGCAGGCGTTTCATCGGCTCGCTGTATTTATCGAATTCAACGACGTTATCAACGATACGCCGCGCCTGTTCAACCGTCAGCGGCTCGAAATTCGATAGAAAAGTACCCGGCGTGGCAAGGTCGCGCTCGGCATCGCGGTCGAAACCACGATGAATAGCGTCGTCCGGACGCTGGAATAAAAGCTGCTCGCAATTCTGAACCAGCTTGACGCTTTGGCTGTTGTCATATTCCGCATCGAGATTATTCAGGCTGGAACCGGGTAATACAACCGATGCGGTGATGTCGTCTTCGACTTGCACTTTGTCGGCTGGACTGAAATCCGGCCGCAATTTATAGATACGCCAGGAGCCGTCGGGATCGTAGCCGACACGCAGGTAATTGCCGACGAGGTCCTGGCTTTCGAACTTCAACTCGTGACCGAGAAATCCATTCACGCGGTCAACACTGAAGTGCTCGCGCCAGTTCTCGCCCCATTCCGGCTGATAATAGCGCTTCACCGTTACTAGAAGCTGCCGAACCGTGTCCGGAATACTCGTTAGCCATGCATTGTGCGCCCCGGTATATTCTGGCGAAGGCGTCATCAGCTTGATGACGGAACCGAGAGAGCGTTCGGTGCTCAGGATGGGCCGCTTGGTGCGCTGATCGGATCGCGGATTCTTGAAGATGGTTGAGAAGTCGCGTTTTAGAATGTCCGCGACTTGTTCGATTTCGTTTTGAAAGTCGCTGACGAAGATAGGGCCGCGTAACGTGATGCTTCCGATCGACTTTGAGATTTCAGACTTGCCGCCGCCCGAGACGGTACAAGGCTTGTGGCACAGAGTCGGATCCGCGCGCGATGCGACCAGACGCCATGCAGTACCGCCCGTCTGTTTTTCGAGTCGAATCTTCGTGCCCCAAGGAAGCACGTACGTCTCCCCAGCCCTGATCGTGAGCTGGTGCCAGTTTCCGTTGTTATGGAGCCACTTCACGCTGCCCTCTCTGACACTGAACTCGGCGTTTTCGGGAACGTAGAAGATGTCGGGGTATCTGCGGTCGGAGGCGTAACCCTCCGAATGCACATGCACGCGGTCACCGAGCCAACCCATCGCGTCGGCAAACTTCACTTGCTTCGTGAGAACCGTGCGCCCGGCGAAGAATTGCTTTCCAAGTACGTAGGCGGGAAAGGCCATCGCACCTCCGGCGTGCTCTTCTTCGCTCATTCCATAGAGATTCGCGGCGAAACTGATTTGAGTCTTGACCTCTTTTTTTGGCAGTAGCCGAAATAGTTATCGGCAATGATCGTTACCATCACGCCGCGATGGTCGCGGCACACGATTTTGAATCCACCGCCGTCGTTGTAGACCTCTTCCTCGTCGGCCCAACACATCCCTTCGCGCTGCTGGCGATCGGTCGCTTCGCTCACGTGCGGCAGACCGAGATCTTTCTTCTTCAAACCGACGATATGCGGAGCGAGAACCAGGCATCCGGTGTGCCCCGTCCAATGCATTACATCGAGAGCCGCATCATTTTCGGGCAGATAAGGATCGCCGCCGTTGCCGAAAATGCCTTCTACAAAATCGAGATTGCTGACTAGACTGGCCGGCGCGAAGCAGCGCGTTTCCATCGTCTTCGCGGAATCGCTTCCCGTCGCGGGGCAAACCAGCGGGCGCAGCAGTAGCGTTACAAAAAGCCGAACCTGTTCCTCCTGGTCCGCCGTGAATGGAAGCGCCAGAACATCCGCGGGAGGATTGAGCGCCGCCTTTAGCAGAGATGCAAAGGCGCGTTTGGGAACGGCGATTTTGTCTGCGGGGACTGGCAGTCCGTCTTCCACGATATGGAAGATTCCCTTCGTCGTACGGCGATCGTTTTTCGGGTTGTGAAGGATGCCTTGGGGTACGCGGTAGGACTTCAAATAAGGTGAGGACAGGGTATCCTGACTTGGCGGCAACGACATGACGCGCGCCAAGCCAGGACGATCCAACACGAAGGTATTGCCGGGAAGACGCGGAATCTCAGATGAGTCCACGTCACTGAGATAGGCGTCTAGAAAAGCTTGAATCCGCTCGTCCGCAGGACACAGCCGATACCCGAGCAACTGGTCCTTCTGGTAGTAGTTGCGTAAAAGTGGACCCGCGATTTCGAGTGCCCGCGCGTCCGCCGTAGCGCCGCTGGTGGGCTGCCCCAGCGCGGCAAGCTTCAGGTTGATGTAGCGGAATAGTTCTTCATCGTGCCCGATTGGCGGCACTTTTGTCGATTGATGTTTCACCGGTTGAAGAACTATTTTACTAATCGTCGCTTGAAAAGAAACTGCCGATGTCTCCGCGCGCCAGTGCACCCAGCGGGCTACGTTCCTCGCCCGCGTGCGGATGATCGCTCGGCGAGAGTTCGTGCCGCAATCGTTCCAGAGTCATACTCTGGAGAATCACGCGTCCGGGTCCCGTCAACGTGGTCAGGAAGAGACCTTCGCCGCCGAATATCGCCGTCCGAATATTCCCGACCATCTGAATGTCGTAGTTGACCGTGGGCTCGAAGGCGACAAGATGTCCGGTCTGGACTTGCAGGGTTTCACCTGGTTGAAGAGTGAAATCGACGTGATCTCCGCCCGCATGCACGAAGACCGCGCCAGGCCCGGTGAGCCGCTGCAGGATGAACCCCTCGCCCCCCAGAAGCCCGGCGCCCAAACGGCGCACCATGGCAATGTCGAGCGTGACGCTGCCTTGAGCGAATAAGAAACCGTCGCGCTGCACCATGATCGTCTGGCCTGCCGCGAGTTCAAAGACCTGTATTTTACCGGGATAATGTCCGGCGAAACCGACCTCACCTTGCGCGCCGGTTGCTTGAAAGTAGGTAAAGAAAAGCGACTCGCCCATCAATTTGCGTTTGAGGGCGCCGAGGAGTTTCTGCCCCAACGTTTGCCCGGTCATGCGGGTCTGCCAATCGACGTTGACCGACTTGTAAATCATCTTGCCGGCTTCGGCGTAGATCTCTTGTCCGGGCTGCAAATGCACGCGGGCGATTTGAAGGTTGTGGCCCTCGATGTCGTAGTTCAGAGGTGCAACCGGCGGCGCGGGAGGATAGTAGGAAGCCCCACTCGGTCCGGGGCTCCCGGCCGACGAGGCAGTAGGTTGGCCGCAGTTCAAGCAGAACCGGGCGCCCTCCGCGAGTTGAGTACCACAATTTGTGCAAAACGCCATATGATGTTGTTCCTCTAAGGAACATTACCATCAAAGCGGGCTGCATTTGGAAATAGGAACCTGAGCGCCTCCCGCATCCGCCGGCCCCAAGCTGTTTCGATGTGTTCCGCGCCTTCTTCTTCGACGAATTTAAGGCTGCCGTCGAGAATCCACTGTCTGCTAAGCAGGAGATCCCGTAAGTCGCGAGCGTCTTGCACGCAGGACCCCGGGTCCGTCCCTTCGCAGGCGCCGACGTCAAGCCAGATCTTTTGCTGGGGCTGTTTGGCACGCGTGCGAAGGCAGTGAAGAATGTCCCGCTGCGCCCACCAGAGGGAAGGCGACATGACGATCAGTTTTCCAAACGCCATGGGATGCCGGAAGCCGATATAAAGACTTGCCAGACCACCCAGAGAAGAACCTCCGAGCCCGGTATTTTCAGCATTCGGCCAGGTGCGATATTCGCGATCGATCATGGGCTTCAACTCTTCGACGATCAGACGGCCATACTTGCCGGCCAACCCGCCTCGCCCATTCCGGTCGCGAATATGAGTGTGCTCGTCGATGCGCTTTTCGCCTGTGTTGTAGATCCCGGCTAGAATCAGCGGTTCAATTTCCCCGTCCCGAATCATTTGTTCGACGAGTTCGTCGAGGCCCCACTCCCTGCCGAGAAAAGCCGTCGCCGCGTCAAAGAGATTCTGGCCATCGTGCAGGTAACAGACAGGATAACGGCGATCTGGCGAATCCTCGTAGCCTGGAGGTAGATAGACGATAACGTCGCGATCAGACTTCAGAAACCTGGAATGGAAACCCGAATGAACTCTGAAATTCCCGATAAGGGTGTGTTCCAAAGACCGGCAGTTCCTAGCTCTTGACGAAATCGAGCGATGCCGAATTCATGCAGTAGCGAAGACCCGTTGGCCGGGGGCCGTCGTCGAACACGTGCCCCAAATGGGCATCGCACTTGGCGCAGCGTACTTCCGTCCGGGCCATTCCCAAAGTCGCGTCGGTGTGGTCAACCACGTTTTCCTTGGCAATCGGCTGCCAGAAGCTAGGCCAACCCGTGCCCGATTCGAATTTGGTATCGGAAGAAAAGAGCGTGTTTTCGCAGCAGACACAGCGGTAGAGACCGTGCTCGTGGTTGTTCCAGTACTTACCCGTGAACGCCCGTTCCGTGCCAGCATGCCGAGCCACTTCGTACTGCTCCGGCGTCAACTGTTTGCGCCATTCTTCGTCTGTTTTCACTACTTTCTCCACTTTGACCTCTCCCTCGGATTTGCCCAAATCTGTAAAAGCCATGATCTTCACCAGCTTTGGACCGCCGGCAAGGGCCAACCCAGCGGTTGCGGCCAACGAAAACCCGCTTTTCAAGAACGCTCTGCGTTGCATATTCACCTATTAGTTCGCGGACTGAGAGGAAGAAGTTACGCGTTGCTTCCCCCGGGCCCGAAGCGCGGTAACTTAAGAGTATGCCGATCTTCGAGTACTCTTGCGACGACTGCGGAAACAAATTCGAGAAACTGGTCCGCCGAAGCGCTGAACCAGAGGACCTTCGCTGCCCTTCTTGCGGACAGGATCACCTCACAACTCAGTATTCCACTTTTGCCGCCAGGGCGAACGGAGTTACAAAAGAATCTCAGCCGAGCGGGGGATGCGGCGGCGGCATGTGCCAGGGCGGCATGTGCGGCATGAACAACTTCAACTAGGGTTGACGGTCAAGCGGGAGCAGGCGTTCTTGACGGCTTCGAGGAAACTGTCCAACGTCGATGGTTTCGTGATGAACTGCTGCGCTCCTAACGCGAGCGACTTCCTCCTGTCCGCAGGGAGGGACGAGGAGGTAAAGACAATGACCGGAATCGAACTGAGTTCCGCATGCCGCTGAACCTCCGCAAGCACTTGCAGGCCGGTAACTTTCGGCAGGTTTAAGTCCAAGAGAACCAAATCGGGAGTTGGCGCATCCTGATAGGGATTTAGCTTCTGGAGGAACGACAAAGCCTGCTCACCGTCAGCCACACGACAGAGATGCACGTCTATAGCGGCTTCTTTCAGAGCGGTTTCCAGAAGAAACACAGCCGCATCTTCGTCCTCAACATATAAGAGAGTGCGTTCAGCCATTCACGTCAAAGAACTTAGATGTGTTTTGCACCGATGTTGTGTCTCGGTTTATACGAGCGCACTAATATCTTTTGAACTTCCAGGCCGCACGCCAATTTCGGTTTGACTTTCGTGCTTTATTCGCCCACACTGTGTAATGAAAGGAACACGGGTATGGCGCTGACGAGACGGCAAAAGGAAGTGATGGAATTTCTGGCTGGTTTTATCGAGAAGAAGGGCTACAGTCCCAGCTATGAAGAGATCGCCACCAGCCTTGGATTGGCTTCGCTCGCGACGGTCCACAAACATATCCAGGCGCTGGAGGAAAAGCAATACGTCCGGCGCAACTACAATCACAGCCGTTCTCTCGAAGTGGGTGAGAGATACCTGACGGAGGAGAAGGCGCGCCGGCCGACCGCTGAAGCTTTCGTCCCGCTTCTCGGACGTATCGCAGCGGGCGCTCCGGTCGAGGCAATCGCGAATCCGGAGGAACTCCATTTTTCGGATTTCGTAGGGCACGAGGGCACATTCGCCCTTCAGGTGCGCGGCGAGTCCATGATTGAAGACCATATCTGCAGCGGTGATTTCGTGCTGGTGGAGAAGACCGGTTCCGTGCGCAACGGGGATATCGTCGTAGCCCTTGTGGATAATTCCGAAGCCACACTTAAGCGTTACTTCGCCGACCCCGACGGGCGCGTGCGATTGCAGCCGGCTAACTCGGCCATGGCTCCTATTTTTGTCGATCCGGCCAATTTGGAAATCCAGGGGCGGGTGTTGGCAGTGATGAGAAAGTACTAAGCGCAAATGATAAACTGGAGCAGGTAACGGTAGGTTAGCAACTGAGTAGCGCAACAAATAGCGGCTTGGGAAAACGTCTGGTTTTCTGGGATTTTGCCCGGGCTAGCTGGCAATACGACATTGTTGTCGCGCTTATTCTGCTGTTCATCTTCGCTACTCCCCGCGCTTGGTTCCGCGATCAGCCCAAGGAGGCGAGCGTCATCCTGATGTCTTCGCTTCACGGCTCCAACCGCGTCTTTATCGCGACGGAACTTCTGCAGGGGTTGCCAGAGCGGAATCGAACCGCCGAAGCAGCGAAACTTATACACCAACGCACCGGAAAATCCTGGCACGTGGTCCGCGTCGAACCCATTCGAGATGAAGCCGAACAAGAAATAAAAGGCTTTATTGCGTATACCGCGCCGTAGTTCGGGCGTCTTCTCTTTAGTGACATGAAACACTTCTTACCTGCAATCGCCCTTGTTCTATCCATCGGCTTCCTTCGGGCGGATAGCGTTGACGCGATCCTGAAGCGCATGGATCAGGCGGCGCCGACCTTTCGGGCGTTGACCGCGAATATAGCCATGGACACATACCAATCTGTTTTCGGCGAAGAATCCTCTCCCGACAGTCACACGCGCGAGAACGGAACTTTGCAAATGCAGCGGCTCAAAAAAGGCGAGGTACGGGCAATACTCGACTTCAAAGGCGCAAACGCGAAGACGATTGCCGTTATCGGGAACGTTATCTCCAACTATACTCCGGAAAACCATCTGGTCACCAAGACGAATGTCGGCGACAAGAGCCAGATGATTAACCAGTTTTTGCTGCTGGGCTTTGGATCTTCCGGTTCGGAGCTTTCGCAGACGTACAACATTGAATCGGCGGGGACCGACAACGTGGGCGGCACTTCTACAACGAAGCTTCAGCTCATCCCGAAGGACGCGGCCACGAGGCAAAAGCTCTCAAAAGTGTTTATCTGGATTCCAGAAAACGGAGTTAATCCGGTACAGCAGCAGTTCTTCCAACCCGCCCAGCCGCATGACAACTGGCGCAAGGTGACTTACTCCAATATCGTCGTGAATCCCAAGATGTCCGGCAAGTTGGAACTTAAACTTCCCGCCGGAGTACATGTGCAGAAGCAATAGAACGTGGCCGAGCAGAAGAAAACAAGCGGACGTCTGGCGTTTATCGATTGGACGCGCGGGGTGGCCGCGCTCATTATGTTGCAGGGGCATACGTTCAATTCGTTTGCCCGGACGGATCTGCGCGACAAGGGCCCGTACATGTTATCGCAGTTTGCGGGCGGACTGCCGCCGGCGATGTTCCTGTTTCTGACGGGAATTACGTTCGCGTTTTTGATGGACAGCCAGGAACGCCAGGGCGCGGGGATGGGCAAACGAGTTTGGGCGGCGCTCAAGCGCTCGCGTTATTTGTTCCTGATCGCATTCCTGTTTCGCATACAACTCTATGTCTTCGGATATCCCACCAGTCCCGCCGATCAACTGCTTAAAGTAGACATCCTGAACTGTATGGGATTCGCCATGCTGATTTTCGCGCCCATGGCGGTGTTTACGACTATGGAACGGATTCGGCTTTGCACGGTTCTGGGCTTCTTGATCGCGGCGCTTGCACCGGTGATGACGATGATCAAAACGGCTGGTATGCCGTGGATCGTGCGCTCGTACGTGATGCCAGATTACAACTACTTCGGTTTCTTTCCTTGGGCCTCGTTTTTGGCTTTCGGAATGGTAGCGGGGAGTATCTTACGGGTAGTGAAGCAAGAGGATATGCAGCGCACGATGATGTGGATGATGGCGGTTGGCCTGGGAATCGCCAGCCTTGCGCACTATCTCTCGAACCTGCCGTACTCGGTGTATCCGAAAAGCGAGTTCTGGCTGGATAGCCCTGGTTTAACGGTGATCAAGCTGGGTGTGGTTCTGTGTATTCTGGCACTCTCGTATCTTTGGGTGAACCTGGCGGCTCCGCAGAGATGGAGCTTGTTCCGTCAACTGGGCACGACATCCCTGCTGGTTTACTGGGTGCACATTGAATTGGTTTATGGCCGCTGGTGCGGCGTCTGGAAAGAAGCTTTGACAGTTCCGCAGGTGGTCGTGTATACGATTGTGCTCGTAGTATTAATGGCGATCATTTCCATCATGCAGACGCGGTACAAGACCCTCGGATCTTTTTTCCGCACCGCGCCGATTCCTCAGCCGCGGCGCGCTTCGGGCGACTAGAACTCAGTTAGACTTTCATAGACGATGCGTTTATTGGTAGTAGAAGACGAAAAGCGAATTGCGGATTTTCTGTCCCGCGGACTGCAGAGCGCTGGGTACGCGGTAGACGTTGTGCATACGGGCGGCGAAGCGGTGGAGCGCGTTCATTCGACAGAGTACGATCTGGTGGTCCTCGATCTTGGCTTGCCCGATATCGATGGCCTGCAAGTTCTACAGAAGATCAAGAACAGAAAGGCCATCCCTCCCGTATTGATCTTGAGCGCGCGCGATTCAGTTGACGACCGCGTGAAAGGCCTGGAACAAGGCGCGGACGATTACCTGGTGAAGCCGTTTGCCTTTGTCGAATTGCTGGCGCGGGCGCGAGTGCTGCTGCGCCGTGGTCAGCCAACGCCGGAGCGGCTGCAGGTAGCTGATCTGGCGCTCGACTGCATTCGCCGCAAAGTGACGCGAAATAATGAAGTGATCGAACTTGCTCCAAAAGAGTTCAGCATCCTGGAATACATGATGCGAAACCGCGGCCGTCCGCTCAGCCGCACTATGATTGTCGAGCATGTGTGGGACATGGACTACGATGGCTTGACCAATATCGTGGACGTATATATCCGGCACCTGCGCAGCAAGATAGACGATAAGTACACGACGAAGATGATCCACACGGTTCGGGGGATCGGATATATGCTGGACGGACCGGACTTGCCGCAGACCGCGCCATTGGAACCGGTGGTGGCGTAAGGGCATTCATTTCCCATGTTGAAAAGAAGGTTGGGTCAGTTCTTTCGGACCTTGCGCTTCCGGCTGGCAAGCACCTTTCTGTTGCTTCTGGCGGCGGTCCTTACCGTCGTGGGCTTCATCGGCACCAAGACTTTGCAATCTATTTTGGCGGCCCAGAGCGAGCAGACTTTGCATGAGCAACTGGGCGCGATGCGCGGTTATATCCGGTTCGAGAGCGGCAAGCCCGACTGGTTTGCCGATCCAACGGATCCAGAAGAAGCAGCGGCGGTGGGCCGCCTCAAAACGATCTACGTGGAAGCGTATGACAACGGCGAACCCTACGAAGGATCCGCGAATTCGGACCTGAAGACCCTCTTCAATCCCGAGACGATCCGAAACGAGATGGCCCAGATGCAGGTGACGCACGAGCCTGTGTTGAAGACGATCACCGGCAAGGACAAGGTTCAGTATCAGATCATCAGCAGCGTCATGCTGGATACCGATCACAACCGCAGGTGGTATGTCGCCGAGGGAAGGAGCCTCGCGGAGGATCACCGGGTGGTAAGGCAGTTCCAACGCAAGTTTCTGATTTTTTTGCCGATTGCGCTGTTCGTCTGCGCGGTGGTGAGTTGGTACTCCGCGGGCGCGGCCTTGAAAGGGCTTCAATCAGTGGACAAGGCCGCGCAGGAGATTACGGGCTCGAATTTGGGTTTGCAGATTTCAAAGCGGGGCGCGGACGACGAACTCGACCGGCTGATCGACTCGTTTAACGCGATGAGCGGCCGTTTGAAACAGTCTTTCGAACAGATCCGGCAGTTTTCGACGGACGTCTCTCACGAGTTGCGCACGCCATTGACGGCAATTCAAGGGCAACTGGAAGTGGCGCTCTTCACGGCTTCGAGCAAAGAACAGTTACAAGAGGCGATCGAGAACGCGCTGCAGGACGTGGAACGGTTGGCCAATCTGGTTCGGGCGCTCTTACTGCTATCGCAATCGGAGTCGGGGCAGATCCCGATGAACAAGAGCACTCTGAACGTGACCGAGTTGCTGGAGGACCTGGTAGATCAGTTCCAAATCCCGGCGGAGGCGCACGATTTACAACTGACGCAGACGCGGGAGCAGGAGCCGGTTTACTGCGTAGTGGACCGCACGCAGATTGAGCGCGTCATTACCAACCTGCTCTCAAACGCAATTAAATACACACCCGAGGGAGGCTGGGTCCGGGTGCATGCTGAACCGGTGGGGGCATTTGTGCGGTTCGTAATTGAGGACTCGGGTGTGGGTATTCCGCAGGATCACCTGCCGCATATCTTCGATAGGTTTTACCGCGTGCCGGATCCGAATCCCGAGAAAGGGCTCGGCTTGGGACTTAGTTTCGTCGCGTCGATCGTGAAGGCCCACGGAGGCGAGATCCACGTCCGGAGCGAAGCGGGAAAGGGTTCATGCTTTGAAGTCACGCTGCCCGCGGGTCAGGCTCCGGTTCCTTTTGAGATCCCAATCACAGCGTCTCATTCAGCAGACGAGCCAAGCGTAGACCGCCTTTCGTAAGTTGAGCCTGGACAACGGGTTTCATAGCGTCGATATAAAGACCGTCGATGGGAGCTTTGAAATCGGTCACGTCGGCAGGCGCCTCTTTACAGCCGTCCGGAAACTCAACAGGTTCGACGGGGATGTGGAGTTTCTGATAGATGTCCCGAATACCGAGTTCGTGCGCTTCCCAAGCCCAATCGTCGTGATCGCCGGCTGATAATTTCTGCCGCGTTGAGCGGTGCATTCTAGCGATTTGCGATTCGAGGCCGGCGGCGAGCGATCTGTCGCTGATATGCATCGCGTCGATGATGCCGCCATCCCAGAGCGCATGCAGGTTTTTGGCGCGGTCGATGGGGGGATTCAAACGCTCGCAGTTGCCGCCGAGATCCGCGTCCGAGATGTCATGCAGCGGCTGATGAATGTCCCCGACGAAGTGAATCAGGAATCGGAGGGCGTCGAGTTCGCTCCAGCGGGCGCCGGGCACGCCGGATTTTAGTTCAGCGGCAAAAAGGCGGATGCGGGCGGTGGCGCAATTGTCATTCGGGCAGCGTTCCGGGATGTCGGATTTGTGGTCCTGGAGGGTCAAGTTGATGAAGTGCCAATCTCCGGTTCCCGTTTCCTTTTTGGTTTCGTCGGCCCAGGTGGAGGCTTGGGCAAGGGCATCGGCTACGGCGTCGGGTGTGTCGGGGACGCCTAAAATGCGGGCGATACGGGTGCGGGCGGCGGGTGTAAGATGGGCGGCGGCAATCCGGGCGACGACTCTGTGGCCGGTTTGCCACCAGCACCAGGCAGGCGAGGCGGCGAGCAAACACGACGTCAGGATGAGGCGAAAGAGACGTTTCATGGTGTGAGGGGCTTTTTACGGAACGAATTGCCGGCGTGTTTCTCGCTGAAGGTCAACGACTTAGCGCGAGTTTACCAAACGAATTGGCGGGTTGGGTTTGTTTTTTGAAAATCAGCAAGAAATGGCCGCGATTTGCGGACTACGCTTTACACACACTCACCACTTGCGAAGTGCGTGGTTTTGCGTCACACTGGGAGTGGGATGTTAGCTCGAAAACGCGCTCACGTGATCTTACCGGAAGACCTGCTTGCGGAAGTCGATATTCTTGTCGGGCAGCGGGGCCGGAGTGCTTTTCTGGCCGAGGTTATCGGCGCGGAGGTACGGCGGCGGAAGTTACTGAAGGCCTTGCAAGAAGCAAGGGGGTCGTGGAAGATCGAGGATCATCCTGAGTTAGCCCATGGTTCGGAGGCATTTGTCGAGGAATTGCGTTCTGAAAACGAGGATCGACCGCAGCCCATTCAGGATGCCGATGCCTGATGGCGAGCCTTCTGCTTGATACGACTTTTCTGATCGACGTTTTGAGCGACCGGCGGGGGCGAGCCGATCTGATGGAACGGCTTGTTCTGGAATATCATACGCTTGCCTGCTGCGCGATCAATGTAGCTGAAGTGTACGTGGGCCTGCGGCCTGCTGAAGCACGGAAGACCGAAGCGCTTTTGAGGCAACTCGCTTATATCCCGATTCGCTGGGAAGCGGCAAAGATGGCTGGCGAACTGAAACGAGAGTGGGCGCAAAGAGGGCAGACACTGTCGCTGACAGACATGACGATTGCGGCAGTGTGTCTTGCGGAACGGCTTACGTTGGTTACCGACAATCGCAGGCATTTCCCGATGTCGGGGCTTTCGCTCTATCCGTTGCCGTGATGGGCGGATTGTCCGTAATTGCCTCGCTTACGCTTCGGGGCTCCGTTCAGGTTTTATCCGATAACAAAAGGAACGTTTTCGCCAGCCGGGACGATCTGTTTTATAGTGGAGTAAAGAATGAAAAAGAAACCGACCGCCGAACCCATCATCTCCCCGGAGATTTTGGAGATGGCGAAGAGATCGGTCGAGTCCGAGAAACCAGTCCCCACCAAGCGATGTGCAGTCTGCGGATCGGCGTGTTCCGCCTTAACCGGTCCCCAGCAGACGGACGACGAAGACCTATGCTGGGTCTGCCGCCGTCTAAAGATCAGTGCGTGGCGCGATAGCGATCAGCAGATTGCGGCGCAGGAATAGGCTCACTGGGCTGTCGGCGGCGCGGGATTGGCCACCCAGCACTCATGAACAAAGGCCGGAGTGAACCGGGTGGTAACGTCTGGTGGCACGTCGGATTCCTGCAACTCGTGAAACGAGAATTGCACTGGGTCGGTTTTCGAGGCAGTCACCGCAGCGAGTAAGTAGCCGTAAACGTGAGTTTTAGCGGCTTTCGCATCGCCGGAATTCGCAGGCAGATCGTAGCGGACCGCGCCAGCGGTACCAATAATCCAGCCGGGAAGTACGCCACCGTGGCTCCTCCAATATTCGGTGTTGAAGATTCCCTCCATGTAGAAGTGCGAGTGACTGGCTAGGACATAGACAGGCTTCGATTGCTTCAGATCGAGCAGCCAGCCGTAGACTTTGCGCCCGCTGTCGATGCCTTCAGCCGATTGCTCCATGCTGTGGCCGATAGAAATGCTTTCCGGGAGGGCTTCGTGCATTCCGGCGATCACGGCCCGAACATTGCTGTTACTTTTGTCGCGATTCAACACCCCGTGCAGCCACGCGAGTTGCGCCGAATCGAACTCATCGGGTGAGGCATTGTCTAGCGTGATGAAATCTATCCCGTCCTCAATCCAGTGGTAATAGCCGCGAACGGTGTGGTCTTTCGGGTTATCGCGCAGGCGCTGTTCACGAATCGGCGGTGCATCCAGCCAGTCGGCAAATTGGGCCACCAACTGGTCCCGGGTCTTGGGCGCAACCAGTTCATGATTTCCGAAGGCCAGAAACACGGGGGTGTTGCCGAAGGGCTTTAACTGATTCTCAATGAAATCGGGCCACGCGCCCGCCAAATACCCACTGATAGTGGGAACACCGGAAGAGGCATGCTCCTGGCGGTAATCCTGGTCAAACGTGTAGTTAGCGCGGAAATCTCCCAGGTGCCAGTAAAAGCGTACGCCATCCGCGCGGGCACCTTTGGCAATCGCGGGCATGACTACGTCGCCACAGTTCCGAGAGTCTCCCGAAACTGCGAAATGCCAAGTTTCCGGCGCGGCGGCGGAGCCCGGAATAGAAAAGGCGATCAGCAGGCAGAGAGGTACCAGGGAATGCATTCCCCTAAGTCTACTTCGACAGGGTGCGTTACACTCCCGACGTGTTCCAGGCGTTGTACCCGGCGATCGCGCAAATGGCAATAATGTATGCGACGACAGCCACAATCAAGCCCGTACGCAGCTTGTCGATCATTTCGAAACGCCTGCACATGGCGCTTTGCGCGTCAACCACGCTTGCGTCATGTGTGTCGTTGTGCAGATGAATGTAGTGGTCGCAGTGATTCTCGAGCCAGTGCCGATAGATCGCCACGCCAATGGTGACCAAAATCAGAACGCTACACAGAACGATGTGCAGGATTATATTCATACGGAAGGATCGCTCCTACGCCGAATGGTACGCCGATTTTGTTGAGATTTCAAGCCTTTCTGCATTCCTAGACATCTCGACACGAATGTCGAGAC
>JALYVD010000418.1 GCA_030853405.1 Acidobacteriota bacterium
TCCGCTCGATTTCCGCGGCTGGAATCTGCTGTTCGTCGGGTTCCACACCGTTCAGCTTTTCCCACCCGCTCCTTAAGCGGACATTTCATTTGTTAATTGAGGCGGACAATTGACATGTTACCGACACTGTTCACCTGTGTCTGCACTCTTGTCTGGAAACTGTGGTAGTATGCGTTCGGCACAACAAAGAACCTGGAATTATGGGGGTCGAGATCATGTCACTCGTATTTCTGTTCTCCCTCACGGATTGCTTTGATGCGCAGAGCCGTACCGAAGAGCAACAAATCATCGCCCTGGCGCGCGGTTTTGCTCCGACGTATAACGTTCAACATTTCATATTTGATCAGAAGCTAGTCGGGTCCCGTGGTTCGAATCCTTCAAAGGAGTGGCATCCTGAGTGGGCCGGCTACTCTACACGGCTGAACCCCAACGGACGCATGTATGGGCCGTCAGTCCGATCTGATGGGACAGCTTTGGGCGAGTCCCAACGGCGGTCAACCTTGTCGGGTACAACGCGGACGCGTTTAATTAACTATGTTGGCGCCGCTGACTGGAAAGGCGGCATGCTGAAGTGGCGGAAGTTGTTGCTCAAAGAGTGGTCGTAATCGGGAGGCAATCGCTATGAATTACACGACTGGGAAGGGTGTCTCCGAGGAGTTGCGGGACGCACCTGAAATGTGCGTTGCCTCACGTCGGAAAACCATCACATTGGATGAAATGAGGGTGCTTGCGTGGCTGCGGCTCTATGCTCCTCAGATTGTGAGTACGGAGAGCAAATTCAATGTGGACCGACGGGCGATAGCAGGGGCGATTGCCTGGGAGGCTTTAGAGAACGTGAAGCACGGTACTGGGCTTTGGCCCGGGCCGGGAAAGGTTCATGCGAGCGGCATCACGAAACTCTTCGGAAGAGCGGTACCGAATCCTATGAAAACCTCCGTGGCTGAGCAAACCGAAAAGGCCGGCTACTTGCCCGTGCGGAAGGGCATTGTAGACCGGTATAAAGTATTGAAAAACCCGACCGCATCCATCGCGTACATCGCAGCCATCATGAGAGCAGGCTCTGATATTGCCGAAGAAAATGGCTTTGTTGTGAATAACGATCCGGTGGTCTTGACGGAGTTTTATCAGGGTTGGGACCTAGACCGCTGGCGGGCGCACCTGAAGTCTAAGACCCCGGGCACTTCGCTCGTCGGAGCGGATACGATGGCAGTGTGGGTTTCGAAAAATCTCGACTACCTGGAGGACGCCGTCGGGAAACCAACTGTCAAATTGCAGTGTTCGGATACGCGAATGCGCCCTAGGCTAACAATTCCGGCAGTCCGGAAGAGATAAGTCGTCTTTTATCAACAACACTGGTATTTGTGGATCGACAACCATGCAGATCAGTGGGAATAATCAGATGCGTGGCGGCGATGCTTCCACCTCGGTTTACGTTCATGCGCGATCTGCTTGAGGCCAGTATCGCCCGTGCGGAGCGGCAGATCCGTTCGTCAACAGGCTACAAGCTGGTGTGTACGGGACGAGATTTCGAGGAGATACTCAGCAAGCGCGTTGCGAGCCTGCCGGTATTGTTCTTCCGCGAATCGCGCGGCAGTTTCCGCTTTAAGAATGCCAAGGATATCCGCCCCCGGATCCGCTTGCAACGATTGCCACTCATTGGTCCGCAACGAGAATCGGCCCCAGGCCGCCTGATATTCAGCGAGAAGATTCGCGGACATCACCTCACCGCTACTCCTTGGGTCTTGCATATATCTACTGACGACCGCCGCGACTCATTTGATCCCTCTTTGAGTCGAAGTACGAGATTATGAGACTTAACGGCGAGCCACCGACGCCAACGGGTGATACGAAGCGTGGGCTGCAATACTAAACCGTACCGCGCGCAAGACTTTCGAGAGTTCGCCGACGTTTATTGAGGTTTTTGCAATTGAAGTACCGGGCCCTGCGCGTCCCTCACGGTGTAATCGTCTGGTACCTGGAACAAGCTCTCGGACGGCTCAGCGCGCTGAATGTTTGTCAGTGTGTATGTTGTGTCGCCCATGCGCGGATCGCTGCTTTTGCTCATTACCAATACTTTCAAATCCGGCGAATACCAGGTCTCCGTTGTGATTATCATGGGCTGCTCGTTTCCGAACTGACCGGCGGGAATGGTTCTTGTGATGCGCGTGCCCTGCGCTGGAACGCCTTCGACAGTCTGCGTACCTAAATCTGTTTTGGTGACATTAGAGCCGTTTGGTGAAGCGCCGTTCTTCAAAATAGCCCTGGACGACAGTACAGTGCTTCCAATTCCACTGCCGAGGGAGGTGAAGAAGACGTTTTTGCCAGATGAAATGCCCGATCCCGCAACGACGCCATATGCACCCGACTTGATATTGGGAAGAGGCATTTTGAGAGCCGTTTTGGTCCGCTCATCCAGTGTCCAGTGCACTTCAGAGACCGGATCGTCAATCATCACGATGCGCGGAGCCTCTCCGTCATTTGTCTTCAGCCCTGGAAGCGATTCTTCTCTGCGGACCCGGCCTTGGGCGTCGCGCGCGACACTGCCCGAAGTGGCCTGTACTATACGGTTGCCATCCGCCAGCATCTGTACTCTTTCCGTGGTGGATTGCGCCGAGTACGGCGCCCCGGTTATGTCCGACATTGGTCCCGCTAAAGCGGTCGTTATCCCAACGGGTCCGAACGCAGCCACATCTCCCATCCGGACGGTGGTTGCCCTTTGAATCGTGGTTGCCGTTTGGCAGAATGCGCAAGCAGCGCACACAATGGAAATGACTAAGGCTTTGCTCATAAATTTTTCCCCTTTGATCAAACTATTCAACAAGTCTTACAGCCCGGGCGACTCCATCCTGACCGACCAGTACATCCGCTCTAACGTTGTCCTTCGCCCCGGCCGGAGTAACTGCCAAGCCCATAAGGCCCAACTCTGAAACTGGAATATCGACACGCACAATCACCGGCTGCTCTAAAGGCACGCCGCTCTGTGCGTAAGGCAACGTAATGAAGCCAGACAGCTGATCGTCCACCGCGGGCCGAACGCTCTGGACGCCGCCGCCGTTATGCGAAAGCGCGATATATGAGCCGACCGCCATCGCCACGGAAGCAGCTATCCCTGCGATATAGGCTCGCCGCCGCTTGTTATGGCGGCGTTCCCGAAAACGGACTAATAACTCGTGCTGAACCGATGGACCAGCCGTCCGAGGCGTAACTTCCGCCAAAGCACGGAAGCCGTCCCGCAAATCATGGTCGTGAAAATCGTCGTGACTCATACCGGGCATCCTTGGCTTTTCCGCAACTTGGCTCCCAAAATCGCGCGCGCCCTATGCAATCGAGACCGGACGGTTCCGACTGCGCAGCCCAACTGCCGCGCGGTTTGCTCATAATCCTTATTCTCCAGATCGCACAACACAACCACCTCCCGGTAATTTGGCGGAAGACTGGATATGGCCTTGCGGAGCGCGGCCAATTGCCGCTCCTTGTCCAATCCGTCGAGCAATGAAATACGTTCCTCGGCCACGCTCGAACCAGCCGGACACCTTCGGTCCCGCGCCAATTGCCGCCGCAATTTGTTACGAGCAATGCCTATCAGGTAGGCTTGCAGCGGTCCCCGGCCTGGCGCATACAACTTGCGCTCGGACAGCAGCGACATGAACACTTCCTGAGTGACTTCCTCGGCCATTTCCCGGGAGCCTGACATATGCAACGAAAATCGAAACACCGGCCCTTGATGACGATCGTAAAGGACAAGGAACGCATCCTCGTCGCCCTTGTCGGAGAGCCGGAGCAATTCGGCGTCGCCCAACTCGTCTTCAGCCTGATTCTTCTTCACGTCAGCCGCTTTCACAATGTATTACGGCAACATGACGGAGAGTTCCAAAAAGAAAGTGGATTTATAACGAGCAACCCTCGTTTTGCTTAACCAGCAATGGAGCTTGGAGCGCTTCCTAAATCCCTTGGCGAACCAGCATCTTGTACGTCTCGCGGGCATGCTCATAGGCCTTCTTGGCCGCTGCTATCTCAGTTCCAGATATCTGCGCCGCCTTCTGGCTCCAACACTGATCCACTGCCGTTAAACACCATTGCGCGCTTCGTGCCGAGGGTCTCATCCGCTTTCCTCCGACCGTGACGAAGATCGGGTTTGTATGAGAAGAAGGTAATATCCTCAGCGCCATCCAGCCACTTTCCTCGATTGGCACGGTGAAGCTAAGGGTCTGTAGAGAGCCGTCGCCGAGAAGATTCCGGCTGGCAATGCATCGCCCGTTCCAGACGAGTTCAACTGGAACGCCGCGGGTCGCGCCGATACGCGCCCGCTCAATATGCCAGTAAGGTTCTTTGTCATAGGGCAATTTAGAGAGGGCTGAGTTCGGAACAGTGTCCAGATACGCGGCGGTCTTGACTGTTACTTCAACGGTACCCGGCTCAGCGATCTGCAATTCACTACCGCCCGTCCCGAGTTCGACGCCGTTGACGGCAAACTCCATCAGATGACTTTTTCCGTCTGAGACGTAGCTGCGCCCTTCCCGCAGCGCATTCAGCCAGCCTCGGTAATTGAGCGGGCCATCCACTCGTGCGTAGAGTCTTGCTTGCCCGACGCGATTATCCGTGATGCAAGGAAAATCTGTTTCCCCGGAGAGACGTGCGCGAAATCCAACGTTCAACGTGTGATACCAAATGTTCAGCTCCCAGACGTATGGTGTATCGCCGGCAGACATGAAATCGACAGTGTTTGGGTGAGTCACGTCCACGATGTATTCGTTCGCGCCAATACCGTCGAACGCCGGCATCTCAAAGTTGGGAAGCTCTTCGCTCTTAACCGCGAGCCCCCACCCGGAGTGCGGATAACCCACTACCGCACCCTGCGCTTTCGCCCACTGAAGAATAGGAAGGTTCCAGGTTGGCCACTGCTCAACCCGTTTGGTTCCGGGATAGTTTTGATCTTTCAATCCCAGCAGGACCAAATGGCCACAGTGGCTGGAAGGAAAACCTGATACTTCCAGGTCATAGTGCAGAATCGTATCGGGTTTAGAGAGCGGATTATCCTGGGCAGTAAAAAATTGTTTTTGGTGATAGTAACAAGGCGCCCAATTGAGGACACAGCCCACGCTGAGGTGTTCCCCTTGCACTTGCCGCATCATCACGGCCGGATCGACGCCTTCCGTGGGCGTAACGTAATGCGAGCAGCCAGCGGCGTGAAGGTGGTGATCTCCTGGATACCAACCGGACTGAGCGGGATGAATCCAACGTTTGAGCTGAAAGGAAGCTGGCCGGGACATCTCGCCTGCAATTTCCAGCCGCCGCGTTTCAGTAACATACTCGGGACCGCCTGTGCAAGTGACCTCGTAGGAGCCGTCTGGCAAACGAATGGTTTCACCATCGGCTCGGTAAACCTGCGGTTGAAAGAAAAAGTCAGGCGCAAGCCGCTTTGATGGATTCGGATAGATACGGCCCAGGCGATCGCGGAAGATGAACGAGGCCATCGTGCGAGAGCGGTCGTCATCCACCACTTGAAGCCGAATGGAGCGCGCCGGTCTCGAGTGAAACAGAATATCGACGTCCTTCCGAGCGCTTATGTCCTGAGTGCCCGATCCAACGTCGAATCCAATTCGGGCTAACCTCTGTCCGGCATCCCGGCTATAAACTTGCAGAATCGCGTATTGCAAAGCGAGACCCGAAAGGCGATTTGTAAAGGGCTGCTCGTTGTACAGAGAGATGTCGGCCCAGCGATTTCTGATATCTTCGACCGTGACGCGCTCTTTCGGTTCGGGGCTCTCATCCTTCCAGGCGGATACATAAACAGGTTCGCTGTTCGGGCTATGAACCTGTAAAGCAGCCGTCACGCCCGCCTGATTGCGCACCTTCACCAGGAAGAGCCGCGTCCCCGCTTCAAGCAGTTCCGCGGGAGCCGTGCCTTGTGTCACTTGGACGCGGCTTTCGGCGTTTATCGCCAAAATAAGCAGAACGTAAGGGTCTAAAATATTTTGCAGATCACTGACGGCGGCGGCTTCATCCGCACTGTTGAGCGCGGCGTCGATACGATTCCGGTCGGCGGAAGAG
>JALYVD010000414.1 GCA_030853405.1 Acidobacteriota bacterium
GTTGTACACATCAACGACGCCCAAACCTGAGCCATCCACTTCATCCTTTGTGCCCGCGAACTTTGCATAGGTGACGTAAAGATTGCCGCCGATATTCTGAACGTTAAACGGCGAGTAGCCTGCGGGAAGATTCGGATCGACAAAAGCACCCGGTAGCGATACGGCGTGAAAAGAATTATCGAAAACATCAATTCTTCCTTTTGTAAAGTTCGCCGCATAGATCGTGCTGCCGGTGTTATCGATTCCGAGCCCCTTGTACACAGAGCCCGCCGCCCCCATCGCCGCTATAGTCGAGCCAGTTCCCCCTTTCCAGGACACAATCGTTCCCGACTCCGTGCCGAAGATAAATGGTGAGCCGTTGAAAGATCCCGACCCGGCGCCGCTGTTAAAGACAACGCCGGTGGGATCGGCGGGCCCGCTCTGTCCTGGAGCGGGTGCAATCGTCACAACCAGTGAGAGCGGGGTTCCGGTTCCGTTGTACAGGGTCGATAGTCCGGTGCCGTTATCCGCTGTCCAGAACGGGCTAGTCGGGGACGCCGCGATGCCCCACGGATTCACCAGATTCGGATCCTGGTGTGCCGCCGTATTTGGCAAATCCGATGTCAGATTCGTTTGATAATAGTCCGCCGGTGCGCCAAACATCGTCATGGCGCAGCCCATCAGCGTGGCAGTCCTCAGCAGAGCCGATATGCCCGTTTTTGCTACTCGCATTAGATTTCTCCTATTCAGTTTGAAGTGGCTCGTTGCGCCACGTTAGCAGTTTCAGCCAGAACGCACACGGCGGAGGTTGCCGGCTTGTAAACTTCTTGTAAACGTTCGCGCTTGTAAAAAAGCTGTAAAAGATCGCCTGATTTGGTGACCCGGGCACGCCCATGGCGTGAGAATAGTAACGCATCTATCGCATGCAAAAGATTCTCATCGTCGATGACGATCCAGAGTTGCGCGAGACAGTGAGCCTGCTACTGGAACGCGAGCAGTTCGTTCCTTTGGCCGCGGCCGACGGGCAGTCCGGACTCGATAAGGCCGTCTCGCTCAAGCCGGATCTCATCCTGGTCGATTTGCGCTTGCCCGCGCTTAGCGGCATCGAGCTTTGCAAAAAACTTCGCGCTCACCGCATTCAGACTCCCATTATTGTGTTGAGCGCCGTTGGGGAGGAACTCGACAAGGTGCTGCTGCTCGAAATCGGGGCGGACGACTACGTGGTAAAACCCTTCGGCACGCGCGAACTACTCGCTCGCATTCGCGCGGTCTTACGGCGAAGCAGCGACGACGCCACTCGCGTTCTGAAATTCGATGAAGTCGAGGTGGATATTGACCGGCGCGCCATCACGCGGAAAGGCAAGGAGGTCAAAATAACTCCCGCGGAGTACAGCCTGCTGCTGTTCTTTCTGCAAAACCCGGATCGCGTGCTGACGCGGGATTTGATCCTGAACTCCGTCTGGGGTTATGAATACTACCCCAACACTCGAACCGTTGACGTACACGTCGTCCGCCTGCGGCAGAAGTTCGAAAACGACCCGGTTGCGCCGAGGCACTTCGTCACCGTCTATGGCGCGGGTTACCGCTTTTTGCCTTGATATGAACAAGCTGGTCTTGATCGTCGATGATTCCACCGAGATAGCCAACTCTCTCGCGCTGGCGATCGGTCGGCTGGACCATGTGCAAACGTGCATCGCCGCCCATCCCAAATCCGCGCTCCGGCTGTTTGACGCCCCGACCTTTCAACTCGCCGCCCTAATCACGGATTTCAATCTACCTTCCGTTGACGGCTTGCGTCTTATCGGCGAGATTCGAAGACGGTCGGCAAAGCCAGCGCTCCCTGCCATCCTCATCACCGCGCAAGAGAACATTCAGGAGCTAGACGGGGATACATTGAGTAGACCGAACTTCGTTTTTCAGAAGCCGTTCTCGGTTGCGGAGGTGTGCCGTGTTCTCAAATTCCTGCTTGAATAAATTGATTTGGATGACCGCTGTCGCCATTGCGGTCGCGGCAACGGCCAACGCACAGACCGCTTCCACAGATGCCACTCAAAAGATGCTCGACCGTCTGGACACACTTGAAAAGCAGAACGCTCAATTGCTGGACGAAATACGTCAGCTCCGGCAAGAGGTTAAGGAGCGGCAAGTGCAGCAATCGGAAGCTAACGACCGGATCGAGGATCGTGTTGCGGTGACGGAAACACGCATCGACGAACACACCCAAACCAAGCTCTCCAGCAGCCAGCGCTTTCCAATCTCGCTAACAGGTATGTTTCTATTCGACGCTTCGCTCAGCTATGGGCCTCGCAACCCAATCTTTGAGTCCACTTATCAGGACGAAACTCTGGGCCCACGCGGCGGTGACGCCACCTTGCGCCAGTCGATTATCGGCTTCGAGTTTCACGGGCCGAAATTGCCCGGCGACGGACAGGTTCACGGCTCGTTGGCCATGGATTTCTACGCAAATAACGGCAATGCCGACCTGTTCCGCATTCGCCGCGGCGTCGTCTCGTTCGATTGGAAACGCCGCAGCATCGCATTTGGTCAGGAAAAGCCGCTGATCTCACCCTTGCAGCCGACATCCTTTGCGCGGGTTGGCGTGCCACCGCTTGCCGGAGCGGGCAATCTCTGGCTGTGGCTGCCACAGGTGCGTTATGAAGAACGCATGCCGTTCAGCGCCGCCACACAGGCGAGTCTCTCCGGCGCACTTATTGAGACCGATGAAGAATATAGCGGCGCCACACTGCCGCCGCAGGCTTCGTTGCAGAGCTATCGGCCTGGCTTCGAAGCGCGGGGCGAAATTAAGCACACCTGGAGCTATGATTCCCGGTTTGTATTGGGCTTTGGAGGGCATGTCAGTTCGACTCACCTAAACGGCGGTTCCGTTCCCTCACGCCTCGTCAGTATGGACCTCGACTACAAACCGCTCCGATGGATTGGATTCAGCGGCACTATTGTGCATGGCGAGAATTTCTCGAATCTCGGCGGCATTCCGCCCGGGGTGACAATCAACGGTGTTTCCGTTACCCCCGTCCACGGGACAGCTGGTTGGGTGCAAGTCGCGCTTCCTGTTACTAGCCAATTGACTTTCGACGCCTATGCCGGCCGGCAGTTAAACCGCGCTACCGATCTGTCCGCCTTTCAAATTGTGCGGTCGCTCACCTACGCAGCTAATGCCTTATACAAGATAGCCCCAAACGTCGTACTCGGAATCGAAGCCGCACAGGACCGCATCGATTACCTCAACCACACTGCTTTTAAGACCAATCGCTATGATCTTACCGCTGCGTATCTGTTCTAAGTGGTTGGCGATAGCCGCCTTCTCGGCAGCCACGCAGGGCGCCACCATTGTGGGATCCGTTGTTACTATTCCGCCGGTTCACGGTGAGCAGATGTCCGAAATAATCGTTTGGCTCCAGCGGCTGCACCCCTCCGTCTCGGAGGCCCCAACCGAGCATGCCCAGCTTGTGCAGAAGAATAAAATGTTCCATCCGCATGTACTCGCAGTGCGCACAGGAACAATTATCGACTTCCCCAACTTCGACCCGATCTTCCATAACGCTTTTTCCAACTACGATGGACAACTGTTCGACGTTGGCCTTTATCCGCCTGGCTCGAGCCGGTCCATTCGCTTTCGACACCCCGGGATTGTGCGTGTCTTCTGCAACATCCATCCGTCTATGTCGGCCGTGATCCTGGTGCTCGACACTCCCTTCTTCACTCGCGCCCGGGCGAACGGCCGCTTTGATCTTGCAAGCGTTCCCCCAGGCGAATATGAGCTGCATGCGTTCGATGAACGGGCAGCCGACCCCGCCGACGTCGTCTCCGTCAACGTTCCCAGCGACACGTCGGTGCTCGACGCGCCACCCATTCGGCTTTCCGAAGCGTCCTACGTTCAACGGCCGCACAAAAACAAATACGGCCGTGAATATCCGCCTCAACGAAGCGAAAACGGTTACGGAGGTGTTCTCAAATGACCGGCGGTCTGCGGCTGATCCCGTTGCGGTGGCGTATATTCCTCGCTACGTCCACGCTGGTGACGGTGCTGTTCGGCGTTGCCGGATGGAGTCTCGAGCGCTACGCTCTGCAGGTGGCCGCACGAAGCGTACAAGACGAAATGCAGGCCAGCATTCACGCCTACGAGGCCATCTGGAAAACTAAAACCGACTCTCTCGCCACCTCCACCGCTTTGATGAGCGCCATGTCGGACGTTCGTGCCGCCTTCATGACGCGGGACCGCGAGACCATCCGCGACTCGGCGCAGGAGTTGTGGTCCCGTGTCTCCAACCAGCCGGCTCTCTTTCAGGTGCTCGATCCCGAAGGCCATCTGATCTCTTCGCTCGGCAGTGAGGGCGGCGACCTATCGCTGGCGTCTCTGCCGTTCGCTCAACTTCGCCGGCAGTTTCCAAAACAACTCGCTGGCTATGTGCCCCAGGCGTCCAAGCTCTTCTACGTTGTGTTGACGCCCGTGTATGTGCAAGGGAGCCAAGGTTCCATACTCTTGAACGTGCTTTGCGCCGGGTTCCGAATCGGCAGCGGTGTCGTGCAGGAACTTCGTTCGCTCGCACCCGGAAGTGACTTCGCGTTCGTGGCCCGTGACGAGGTGTTTGCGTCCACCCTCGGCGCAAACTTCACGAAGCGCCTGCTGGAAAACAAAGATTCAGATGGCAAACGCTTCTGGGACGACCGCTTCGTCGTCTCCAGTCAGCAGCTCAACGATATCGGCGGGCAGCCGGTTGCCGAGCTGCGCATCTTGCATTCGTACGAAGGCGCCCAAGCCGCCCTGGTCAATCTGCGCAATCTGCTCGCGCTTGCATGGCTCGTCACCATTGCAGCGGCGCTTACGATCAGTTCATACTTCACCAGCCGGCTGCTTGCTCCTATCAAAGCGCTCGACCGGGCCGCCGCCGCCGTCGCAGCCGGCGACTACACCGTGCGCCTTCCTCAGGGAGGAAGGGACGAGTTAGGCCGGCTCGCCAAGACATTCAATCAAATGTGCGAATCCATTCAGCGGGCGCAAGCGGAACTTATCCGGAACGAGCAGATCCAGACCATCGGCCGCCTTGCAACATCCCTCGTCCACGATCTCCGGAACCCACTCGCCGCGATTTATGGCGGCGCTGAAATGCTTATCGACGGCCAACTGCCGCCCACTCACGAGCACCGAATCGCGCTGAGTATTTATCGCGCGTCGCAGCGCATGCAGGAAATGCTGCGCGATTTGCTGAACATCTCGCGCGGGCGTACTCATCAGCCGGAGGTGTGCCGCCTCCGCGAGATCTTGGAAGCGGCAGCCGAAGCCGCTCCTCAGAATGCCGGACCAGTCGCCGTAACTATAGAGATCGACGATGACGCGCTGATCCTCGCCGACCGTACGCGCATCGAGCGGGTCTTTTCCAACTTACTTTCAAATGCAGTGGAAGCGATGCCGGATGGGGGCGACGTTCGCATCGGGGCGAAGCAGTCGGACCAGTGGACGGATGTACTGATCGAAGACAGTGGAACTGGTGTTGTCTCCGATGTTCGAGGCCGCTTGTTCCAGCCTTTCGCAACCGGCAAGAGAGCCGGCCTGGGGCTAGGGTTAACGCTCTCGCGGCAAACCATGCTAGAGCTCAATGGCGATCTCTTTCTCGTTAGCAGTGGTCCCGAAGGTACGTGTTTTTGCGTCCGATTCCCCGCTATCGCTCTGCGGCGCGAGACCGGCCTTCACGAGACTCGGCCAGCCTCCCAGTAGTAACAGCTAATCAAAAAGCACAAAATACGCTGAGCCAAAGCGTGTTGTTGTCACTGGCCTTTCGCCCGATCCCATCGATATTGTTCCGCAGGCCGTTGAACCGGGCAAACCCCCGATACTGCGCCGTAAGCTGAATGTTCTGGGTAACGTGGCGATCTACTTCGAAGGTGTAACCAGCCGTTTTCGGAGAAGCCGTCACCTGAGTGCCAGAAGGGGTGGTGATTGCGTACAGAGCCGAATCGCTGTTCCCGTTTGTTAAGAAATATCCCGCGCGAAACGCCCAAGCGTTTCTATAGGCGTAGCTGCCATTAAGATTCAGCGGCTTCAAGTTGCCCTTCGGGGTTCCCGCGTCTCCAAGGGGGAAGCTGGCATCCCACGCGCGACGCTCGTAAATATAACTCCCTTGAAGAGTAAATTTATGGGTGCCGCCGAGATATTGGTATTGGCTGTCGAATCCATAGTCGGTGAAGAGGTCGGCCGGTCCGCTCGGAATGGAACTGTCGGGATAAACGCTGGCGCGCATGCCAAACGCGCCGATCATGTAAGAGTGCGGACCGTGAACTTTGTCCCAGTAGGCGCGCCAGTAGGGGTTGTAGCCCTCAAGGTAGTTCTTGCCTCCCGCCGCAAACGAAGTTCCGGCACTCATCCAACGCAAGAAGCCGGTAGCGGCACGATAAAACGACGCTTCCACATAGACCTGTCTGCCCACGAGCGCGTAGGCGCCGATGCTCCCCGCTTGACCCCCCAAGTTGCCGATGATGGGGCTGGCGGGTCCGGCGGGAGCCTGAGGCGATGAGTAAAACGGAAAGGTCCAGTCCGGCGCCGTATTCCAGACATCTTGGACTGTGGGGCTATTGTTGCTGTCGATTCCAACGAGGATCTCAGTGCCATCGAGATGAAAGAAATGCACGGCCCGAAGATCAACGGCTCCGGACGTCCCTTTCCAGCCGGGGAACGTGTTGCCAACTTGATATTCATAGAAGACACCAAGAAAGTTGGTGAGCTTAGTCGCGGCTTCACCGGTGACTTGATACAGTTCCGGAGAAGCATTGTTGGAAATCACGCTCTGCCCGTTGGCGTCGTTTGGGCGTGCGGCCCAGGTCAGTCCACCTTGGCCGAACACCCCCAGCGGCACATGATCACCCCCTTCTTTGTTCACAAAGGCCTTGCCCGCCGTGTACCCGGAAAGCTTGAAGAATCGGCCCCAGGGGGTAAGCTGCGGCCAATTCCCTCCGACATGGCAGGCGGCGCATTTCTGGCCTGTCTGCCGGGCGAACGAAGGCAGCGCGCCGGCTTGCGGCAGCACGCAGCACCACAGCAAGAGAGCAATTAAACCAGGAAGATATTGCGATTTCACTTTGGACCTTTTCGCAAGACGATTTGCAGTGCCGCTCAAGTGGGATTTCGCCGAATGAGAATGCATTTGTGTCCTGGTCCCAAGCTATGAGCATGGGGCGTGTTAAGTGCTTCGGCGGTGTAAATTAGGTGTAAAACAGCGAGGGCGCCATTCACGCGTTTGTAAACGGTCGCGCAGATAACGGACTGATCCGCCCTTGGTTCCGCCCGTCATGTTAGACTAAAGTGTTTCGAGTTTTCGAAGCGGAGAACAAGTTTGTCCATGCGTACCGAATTTCCGTCCAAGCACGATGTTGAACGTGCCTGGCACGTGATCGACGCGGGAGAAGCAGTCCTGGGAAGGATCGCGACTCGCGCCGCCATGTTATTGATGGGAAAGCACAAGCCCACGTACACGCCGTCGATGGATACGGGCGATCACGTCATCGTTATCAATGCCGCCAAGGTTAAGCTTACCGGCGGCAAAGAAGGTCAAAAGCTCTATCGCCGTCACACCGGCTACCCAGGTGGGCTTATCGAGACGGGAGCCCGCAAAATGCGTGCCACGCGTCCCGAGCGAATGATCGAACTCGCCATTTCCGGCATGTTGCCGAAAAGCAACCTCGGGAAGCAAATGTATCGCAAGCTGAAGGTTTATGCGGGCGAGCATCATCCCCACCAGGCGCAGAAACCAACTGCGCTCGCTGTGGCCGAAGCCGCCCATAGCGGTAATCGTAATTAAGGTAAAGAGGAATTAGTGCCAGCGAAGTTAATCCAACAGTTGGGAACCGGGCGTCGCAAAACGGCGACCGCGCGCGTGTTCTTGCGGCCCGGCAAGGGCCAGATCACCGTGAATCACCGGCCTTTCGAGAATTATTTTGTCAGCGAATCGGCACGCGCTTATGTGCGCCAGCCGCTACTCGCCACCGAAACGGCAGATCGTTTCGACGTCTTAGTCCTGGCCAACGGCGGCGGGATCAGTGGACAAGCCGGAGCGGCCCGCCTCGGCATCGCCCGCGCTTTGATCGAGTTTAACGCCGAACTGCGGGGCAAGTTGAAGCAGCTCGGATTTCTCACTCGCGATGCTCGCGAACATGAGCGGAAGAAGTACGGCCAAAAGGGAGCCCGCAAGCGCTTCCAGTTCTCCAAGCGCTAAACAGCCGCTGGAGTTCCTTTGGAACGTTCTTTACGGTTCGTTCTCGTTTGGGTTCTCTCCTTTCGTTCCAACCGGAAATCAACACAGATGACGGCTTCCGGGATGTCATCTGTCAATTCGGAACCTCCGTTCAGCCACGCAAATTCCGCTTTGGGCCGCGTGCCACTCGAACGGTCGGTTCTTCTAAACGGGACCAGACTGTCTCGTTGATTCTTTAGGAGGCATATTGCCATCAATTTCGATGAAAGAACTGCTCGAAGCAGGCGTTCACTTCGGGCACCAGACCAAGCGCTGGAATCCAAAGATGAAGGAGTACATCTTTGGTGAACGTAACGGCATATACATCGTCGATCTGCAGAAGACGCTGAAGCTGTTCAAAGATGCCATGCGCTACGTCGGCGAGATGGCGGCGCAAGGCAAGACGGTGCTGTTTGTGGGCACCAAACGCCAGGCGCAGGAAGCCATTGCCGAAGAGGCGACCCGCTGCGGCCAGTATTACGTCAACCAGCGGTGGTTGGGTGGTTTGCTTACCAACATCGCCACGGTACAGCGCTCGATCAAGCGCCTGAAAGAACTGGACGCGATGGCAAACGACACCGCCTATGAGGGCCGCGCCAAGAAAGAAGTCGGCCGCCTGGAACGCGAGCGCAAGCATCTCGAACAGAATCTGGCGGGCATCAAGGACATGAACGGCCTACCGGACATGCTCTTCGTAGTCGATTCGAACAAGGAAGCCATTGCGGTGAAAGAAGCCCGCAAGCTTGGGATCCCTGTTGTCGCCGTGGTTGATACAAACTGCGATCCGGATGAAGTGGATTACGTGATTCCTGGCAATGACGACGCCTTGCGTGCGATTCGACTGTTTACGACCAAGATCGCGGATGCCGTCGTCGAAGGACGTTCGCTTGCAACCGAGCACGATTTCGCGGCTGCCGCGGAGAAGCTTGTGCATGACGAAGACGCGGGCGTCGAGCACACACCCGAAGAGTACACGCAGTACCTTGATCCGAAATACGCCGAGCAGTTGATGTCGGAGAGCCTGGCCACAGGCCCCGATATCGAAGCGCCTCCTCGCAAGGGCCCAGGCAGTGAGGCTCCCGCCGAGGAACCCGTCGGTTCGACAGTCAGCGAACTTTAACCGCAAACGCGTATTCTAATGAAGTTCAACGGGGCGGCCGGGCGTTAGAGTCTGGCCGCCTTACGTGTGTAAAAAAGGATTATTCAAATGGCTGAGATTAGTGCACAGTTAGTGAAGCAGCTTCGGGAGAAGACCGGCGCGGGCATGATGGAGTGCAAAAAGGCGTTGGTGGAGGCCAACGGCGATTTAGGCGAAGCGGAAGTGATCCTCCGCAAGCGCAATATCATCAGCGCGGGCAAAAAAGAGACCCGCTCCACCAAGCAGGGTCTGGTCGGATCCTACATCGGAAACGATGGCAAAACCGGCGTTCTGGTCGAGGTCAATTGCGAGTCCGACTTTGTCGCCCGCACCGAAGATTTTCAGTCTCTGACCGCCGATATCGCCGCCCACATCGCCGCGACCAAGCCCAAGACTGTCCGTATTGACGACGTCACGGAAGCCGAGCGCGCCAACTTCAAGCAGCACGAGGCGCTCTACGAACAGAAGTTCGCGAAGGATGCCGGCACTACCGTGGGCGAGTTCGTGAAGAACAAGATCGCCAAACTGGGCGAGAACATCAACATCTCCCGCTTTGTGGTTTATGAAGTGAACGGCAACGGAACCGCCGGAAATTACATTCACACCGGCAGCCAGATTGGTGTACTCCTCGAAGTGCAAACCGGCTTGGCGGAGACGAGTCAGAACGAGCAGTTCAAAAAGCTTGTTCACGATGTCGCCATGCAGGTCGCGGCTGCGAATCCGCAGTTTGTAGGTAAGGAAAACGTCTCGGAAGACGTGCTTGCCAGGGAGCGCGACATTCAGAAGGAACGCGCCCGTACGGAAGGCAAGCCCGAAAAGATGCTCGACAAGATCATCGAGGGCCGGATGAGCAAGTTCTACGAGGAAATCTGTTTGCTCGATCAGCCCTTCATTCGCGAGAACACGATTTCCGTCGCGGACCTCGTTCGCACGACGGGAAGTAAGCTCGGCGATACGATTACCATCAGCCGCTTTGTCCGGTATAAGGTCGGCGACGCGGGCGATACTCCCGGTGTTCAGGAAAGCCCGCTGCCGGTGACACAGACTTAAACGAGTTCGATTGGCAGCGGCTGAAAGTGAATGCCACAATACCAACGAATTCTCCTGAAGATCAGTGGTGAAGCGCTTGCGGGTTCGCAGCGCTTTGGCCTCGATCCGGAACGTGTAAAATCCCTCGCCAGCGAGGTCGCGGAAGTGGCCCGGACAGGCGTTCAGATTGGCCTCGTTCTAGGCGGTGGCAACATCTTCCGCGGCGTGGCGGCGGCCGCTCACCAAATGGACCGCGTGACTGGCGATCATATGGGGATGCTCGCGACCGTGATCAATGCGCTTGCATTTCAGGACGCGCTGGAAGGACAAGGCGTTCCGACGCGGGTAATGACCGCGATTCAAATGCACCAGGTAGCGGAGCCTTATATCCGGCGCCGCGCTATCCGGCACCTTGATAAAGGCCGCGTGGTGATCTTTGCGGCAGGCACTTCGAATCCTTATTTTTCTACGGATACAGCCGCCACTTTGCGAGGACTCGAGATACACGCGCAACTCATCGCCAAAGCGACCAGCGTGGATGGCGTTTACGACAAAGATCCGAAAAAGTTCGCGGATGCCGTGAAGTATCCCGAAGTCGGCTACACGGAGGTTCTGTCGAAGGCCCTCGGAGTGATGGATGCATCGGCGGTTGCGATGTGCCGGGACAATCGCATGCCGATCATGGTTTTCGACTTGAAGGTCTCGGGCAATATAATGCGAATGGCGATGGGCGAATCCATCGGAACGATGATTCGTTAACCGC